>JBBKWK010000081.1:0-23256 GCA_037968915.1 Pontixanthobacter sp. | reverse complement strand
CCAGAGTGTCTGCCACATCACGGTCCGTGTGCCTGAGAGTTTCCGGGGCGGTTGCTCCTTCGGCGCCGCGAGCGATTAAATGCCCGCGATCTCTCCCGTGATATGGCCGGGGAATCACTAACCCGGCGACAGCAAAAGCTTTCGCCCAAGCCGCCGCGCAGGTCAATCGCCCTTGGTATCTTACCGCCAATTTAGCGCGATCAAATAACAGGCCGACGCGACGATCCACGTTCCGTCTATCGTCTTAAGGCGGCGCGCACCCAGCCACAGCGCCGCTGGACGCGCCAGAAACCCGCCCAGCGCCGCGCCGGGTGCGGCCAGCAGCAGCACTTCCCACGGAATTGTACCTTGCGAAAAATGCCAGATGCTGCCGCTTATCACACTGACCGAGGATATGACGCAGGCCGCCCCGGTGCACAGCAGCACAGGATAATGCCGGATAAACAGATAGAGCGCGACCAGTTCGCCGATCCCGACTGAAAACAATGCCGTAATCGCCCCGCCGGGAATTGCGATTACCAACAGGATGGCGAGATCAATCGGTTCCAGCCGGATGCGTTCAGGCCGGGCGCGATTGACGGTCCAGGTGGTGGCAATCAGCGCCAGCCCGAGAATGATCGAAAACACCTTGTAGCCGATCAGAATTGCATGGGAATCGAATGTTGCCAGCCGCTGCACTGCCAACATGGCGGGTAGCGAAAGCAATAGAACAGCGCCGCACACCACGGCAAAATCGCGTAAGCGCACTCCAGCTTCCAGCGCATTAGGTACCAGCGCAGGCTGGTGCAGCAGCCGGTCCGTCCAGCGCAGCGCGCCCATGGTCATCCCGAAGCTCTGGATTGCCATCGACGCGGCCGTTATGCGCAAGGGATCGAGTGTCATCACCCCGTGTTCTCGCAGCGCATTAAACACCGGCACAAACACGACTCCGCCGCCAGTGCCAGAGGTGTTGGCGATAATCGCGCCAACCACGCCGACGCCGGGCAGGAACCACAATTGCCGTAGCAGTCCATAATCATACGGAGCCAGAATCAGCAGGCCGCCATAGAGCACCGCCAACGCCAACCCGCCGAGCTTGACGATCAAGCCCGGAGCGAGTCGGTGAGCGCGCGAGCGCGTGGTCAATCGAGGTTGGGGCGTAGCCATCGCTCTGCCGTGGCCATATCCACTTCGCGCCGTGCGGCGTAATCTTCGAGCTGATCGCGTCCGACCCGCGCGACCCCGAAATAGGACGCTTCGGGATGGGCGAAATAGAACCCGCTGACCGCAGATGTCGGCCACATGGCAAAACTTTCTGTCAGAGTCAGGCCGACGTTTTTGGGCGCATCGAGCAAATCGAACAGGATCGGCTTCAGGCTATGATCGGGGCACGCGGGATAACCTGGTGCCGGGCGGATACCGCGATATTGTTCCTTTATCAGCGCTTCGTTGGTCAACTGTTCGCCCGGAGCATAGCCCCACAGATCGGTACGGACATGCTGGTGCAGCCGCTCTGCCATCGCTTCGGCGAAACGGTCGGCGAGAGCTTTCAGCAGGATGTCCGAATAATCGTCATGCTCTGACTGGAACCGCGCTGAATGCTCGTCGATCCCGTGAATGCCAACCGCGAAACCGCCGATCCAGTCGCCCGCTGGATCAATGAAATCGGCGAGGCAGTAATTGGCGCGATCACGCGATTTTTTCACCTGTTGGCGCAGGAATGGGAGGCGGATATGATCCTCATTGTCGAGATGAATGGTCACGTCGTCTGCATCGCGGGCGCAGGGCCAGAAGCCGGCCACAGCTTTGGCAGTCAGCCATTTTTCTCCGATGATCTGGTCGAGCATTTTCTGTGCATCGTCATATAGCGAGCGAGCGCTTTCCCCGACCATATCATCGGTCAGGATTGCAGGATAATTGCCATGCAATTCCCATGCGCGAAAGAACGGCGTCCAATCAATCACTTCGCGCAAATCGGCGAGCGACCAGTCGTCAAACACATGCAGTCCCGGTTGCAGCGGCGGAGCGGATTTGTCGCTGAGATAGGGGTCGTAGCCATTGGCGCGGGCATCCTCGAGGCTGAGCAATTTGCTTTGCCCTCTGCCTGCGCGGACATCCCGAACATGGGCATACTCGGCGGCGGTTTCACTCACGAAATCATCGCGCAAAGTGTCGGACAAAAGCTTGCTCGCCACACCCACCGCGCGGCTGGCGTCCAGCACATGGATCACCGGACCTGCGGTATAGGCAGGCTCAATCCGCAGCGCAGTATGCACTTTGCTGGTGGTCGCGCCGCCGATTAGCAGCGGGATGGTCATTTGGGCGCGCTGCATTTCCTCGGCCACGGTGACCATTTCGTCGAGCGACGGGGTAATCAGGCCGGACAGGCCGATCATATCTACATCTTCGGTCTTGGCGACTTCGAGGATCTTGGGCCACGGCACCATCACGCCCAAATCGATCACTTCATAGCCGTTGCACTGCAGGACCACGCCGACGATATTCTTGCCAATGTCGTGCACGTCTCCCTTCACGGTTGCCATGATGATCTTGCCCTTGGCCTTTGCGCCTTCTTCCTTCTCCGCCTCGATATAGGGGATCAGATGGGCGACGGCCTTCTTCATCACGCGGGCCGATTTGACGACTTGCGGCAGGAACATCTTGCCGCTGCCAAACAGGTCGCCAACCACGTTCATCCCGTCCATCAGCGGACCTTCGATCACATGGATCGGCCGGCCCCCTTCGGCTTCGATGCGGGCGCGCAGTTCTTCGGTGTCGGAGACAACATCGGCGTCGATGCCTTTGACCAGCGCGTGTTCTAAACGCTTTTCTACTGGCCAACTGCGCCATTCGGCAGCCTGCTTTTCGGCTACGGGATCGCTGCCCTTGTAGCTTTCAGCCAGTTCAATCAGCCGCTCGGTCGCGGTCAGTTCGCCGCAAACAGGCCGCATCAATATCACATCTTCGCAAGCATCCCGCAGCACGGGATCGATCTGGTCGTAAATATCCAGCTGACCGGCATTGACGATCGCCATGTCGAGACCCGCTGGAATCGCGTGATAGAGAAAAACCGAGTGCATCGCGCGGCGCACCGTTTCATTGCCGCGGAAGCTGAAACTCAGATTTGACAGACCGCCCGACGTTTTCACATGCGGGCAATTAGCCTTGATTTCGCGCACCGCTTCGATGAAGTCGAGACCATAGCGGTCATGCTCCTCGATCCCGGTCGCCACCGCGAACACATTGGGGTCGAAAATAATATCTTCCGGCGGGAAACCAATGCCGGTCAGTAACTTATAGGCGCGGCTGCAAATCTCGATTTTGCGCGCTTTGGTGTCAGCCTGCCCGGTTTCGTCGAACGCCATCACCACCACAGCAGCGCCGTAATCGATGCACTTTCTGGCGTGTTCGAGGAATTGCGCCTCGCCTTCTTTCATCGAAATCGAATTGACTATCGGCTTGCCCGATACGCATTTCAGGCCTGCCTCGATCACTTCCCATTTGGAACTGTCAACCATCACCGGAACGCGGGCGATATCCGGCTCGGCGGCGATCAGTTTGAGGAATGTGGTCATGGCGTGGACGGAATCGAGCAGCCCTTCGTCCATATTCACATCGATGATCTGCGCGCCATTTTCGACTTGCTGGCGGGCGACCTCGACCGCGGCGGTGTAATCGTCCGCCATGACCAGCTTTTTGAACCGCGCAGAGCCGGTCACATTTGTGCGCTCGCCGATATTGACGAATTGGGAACCAGTAGGGGTGGTCATTTTTATCCTGACGCCTTCAGGCGGCCATGGTGAAAGGTTCGAGCCCGGCCAGCCGGGTTACGGTCGGCGGCACAGGCATGACACGCGCGCTCAGCCCGCTTACAGCCTTCGCCATCGCAGCGATGTGATCCGGGGTTGAGCCGCAACATCCGCCGAGGATATTGACCTGGCCATTGGCCGCCCATTCGCGGACGAGCGCGGCCGTGGTTTCGGGTTCCTCGTCATACTCACCCAGTTCGTTAGGCAGACCAGCGTTGGGATAGGCCAGCAGCAGAGTATCTGCGATCCGGCTCAGCAGTTGGATATGCGGGCGCAATTGCTCCGCGCCGAAGCTGCAATTCAGGCCAATGGTAATCGGATTGGCGTGCCGCACAGCATGCCAGAATGCCTCTACCGTATGGCCCGACAAATTGCGGCCAGACAGATCGGTCAACGTCATCGACAACATGATCGGTACATCGCGGCCCAATTCCTGCGCCAATTTGCGGACGGCAAAAATCGCTGCTTTTGCATTCAGAGTGTCGAAAATTGTCTCGACCAGAATGAAATCAACCCCGCCTTCGATCAGCGCTGCAGCCTGTTCGTGATATACATCGACCAGGTGATCAAAGGTAATCTCGCGGTAGCCGGGATCTTCTACGTCAGGCGATAGCGACAATGTCTTGTTGGTCGGCCCGATGGCGCCCGCAACGAAACGCGGACGTATTATTCCGTCTTTTGCATCTTTCGCTGCATATTCATCTGCCAGCGCGCGTGCGATTTTGCCCGAGGCGATGTTGATTTCCTTGACCAGATTTTCCGCTCCATAATCGGCTTGGCTGATGATGTTGGCAGAGAATGTATTGGTCGAAATCACATCCGATCCAGCATCCAGATAGGCGCGGGTGATATCTGTAATCACGTCCGGGCGGGTAAGCGCCAGAATGTCATTATTGCCCTTCTGATCGGCACCAAGCCCCAGATCGCCTGCATAATCGCTTTCCGACAATTTGCGATTCTGGATCTGCGTGCCGAATGCACCGTCGAAAATCAGGACGCGTTTGGCGGCCTCGGCATTAAGTTGGTCCCTGACGTTCACGAGGCATCTCCCTTGGCCCGCATTCCGAGCAAATGGCAAATCGCATAGGCGAGATCGGCACGGTTGAGCGTGTAGAAATGGAACTGGCGTATGCCGCCTGCATAAAGCCTGCGGCACATTTCCGCGGCGATCGTTGCGGCAACCAATTGACGGGCGGCGGGCTGTTCATCCAGTCCATCAAACAAACCATCCATCCATATTGGTATTTGCGCCCCGCAGGCCCCTGCAAATTTGCGGGCCTGCGCTACGTTGGTCACTGGCAGAATCCCGGGCAACACCGGCGCAGTGATACCTTTCGCCGCCAGCTTGTCCTGAAACCGGAAGAAAGTTTCCGGCGCGAAAAAGAATTGGCTGATTGCGCGAGTTGCACCGGCGTCCAGCTTGCGTTTTAGATTGTCGAGATCGCTGTCAGGACAGGACGCGTCAGGATGGGTTTCCGGGTACGCCGCAACCGAAATCTCGAAATCGGCGATGTTTTTCAATCCAGCGACCAGGTCGGCCGCGCTGGCATAGCCTTCGGGATGCGGAACAAACGGCGCGCCCGGTTCGCCTGCATCACCGCGCAAAGCGACGATATGGCGCACACCCGCCTCCCAATAATGCTCCGCCACTTCGCGGATTTCTGCCTTGGTGGCATCGACGCAGGTAAGATGCGCGGCGGCGGGCATATGTGCCTCGGCAATAATCCGGGCGACGGTGCTATGTGTCCGTTCCCGCGTCGATCCGCCCGCGCCATAAGTAACCGAGACGAAATCGGGATTGAGCGGTTTTAATTGCTGGATCGATTCCCACAAGATCGCTTCCATTTTGGCGGTCTTGGGCGGAAAGAATTCAAACGATGCGGTTACGTCACCAGGCAGCGATGCAAACAGCGGCGTATCGACCGAAGTACGAGCTTCATGAGCGGGGTCGAGGGGGGAGTTCATCGTACAATCTTCTTTTTTGAAACTTCCACAGTTGGTGCGCTACTTCGTTCGCCCAGCCAGATTTTTACGACCAGCTCACCGCCCTGAAGAGAAATCGGGGTGCCTGCCTTATAGCCTGATTCGGCCAGCAGAGCCGCCATTGCTTTATCGCCGAATCCAAGACGAACGTGCGCATAACGATCACGCAATTCTTCGCGCCCATGACTGGCAAAATCGACGATCGCAATTCGTCCGCCCGGTTTGGTAACGCGTGCTGCCTCGGCCAATGCCGCCGCAGGATCCTGCGCAAAATGGAGTACCTGATGGAGCAGCACAGTATCAAACCGCTGCGCGGCAAATGGCAGATTCGCAAAATCACCTTGCACCAATTCGGCCCCGCCAGCGGGCAAATGCTGTAATTTCGCACGCGCGACGCGGAGCATATCCAGGCTCTTGTCGAGTGCCACAATGGAGGCCGAACGTGGTGCAAACAATTCCGCCATCCTGCCGGTGCCCGTGCCAATATCCAGCACATTGCCAAGCGGCTCTTCGCCCAGCGCCTTCAACAGCTGATCCTCTACTTGTTGATCCGGGCTATGGAGGCTGCGCAATTGATCCCAATCCTGCGCATGAGTTGCGAAATAGCTGGCAGCATTTTCGTCGCGCGAGGCGCGGATTGCTGCGAGTTGGCGGCGGTCTTCTCCGCATTTGGCGGAAAATTCCGCATCTTCCTGTTCAGCGGTGGCGAGCAGATGCGCGACCGCGTCAACCACTCGGTTACCATCTGGACCAGAAAGATCAGGTGCACGAAGGAACACCCAGCTGCCCTCGCGGTGTCGTTCAGCAAGACCCGCGTCGCAAAGTATGCCGACATGCCGGGACACGCGAGGCTGGCTTTGCCCCAGGACCTGGGCCAATTCGCCCACCGCCAGTTCCATCACACCCAGCAGCCGCATGATCCGGAGTCTGGTAGGGTCGGCCAAAGCCCGTATGATGGTTTCGATACGCATTGACCGAATGCATATAAAGATATTCTTATATGTTCAAGTGCGGCAAAATTTTGTCCCAGCGAAGAAAGACTATTCTGGTTGCTTCACGCTGCCCCGATCCAACAGGCGAATGGGAACTCGCCGTTCCGCCACTTGCCCACCTTCCTCGCCCAGAACTGTCGCCACCAGCAAAGCCCCGGCGACTTCGAAATCGGGTTCAATACTGGTTAGCGGCGGGCTGGTGTGGATGCCCGCTCGGATACCGTCGAAGCCGATCAGTCCGCAATCGCGCGGAACGGACACTCCACGCTCGCGCAATTCATCCATCGCGCCAAGGGCAATGGAATCGCAGGCCACGAACAGGGCGTCGAATTTTGTACCACTGTCCACCAGGGCTGCAACGGCGCCCCGACCCTGCGTTTCGCGGTCCGCATCATAGTCGACCTGTTGCAGGAGCGGAGGCAATCCTGCAGTCTCCATCGCGGCGCGATATCCTTCGTAGCGTTCGCGGAACTGGCGTTGCGGTGAATCTACCGCTCCTAGGTGAATGATATTTTGGTACCCCGCCTCAATCAGCTTCTTAGTAGCCACGAGTCCGCCTTCGTAATTGTCTGAGCGGACCCATTCCAATTCATCGAATGGCGATCCCCAAAACACGGCCGCGCGCCCGTCTAGGCTTAATGTACGGAAGTATTGCCATGCAGCATCATTGGCGGTTGTGCCGATTACAATCACTCCGTCCGCTTGCCCGCTTTCTTCATATTTGCCGAACAATTGATCGGGAGAAGCCTGGAAAGAAACCAGTGTCTGGTACCCCATTCCCGATGCCGCCGCGCAGACGCTGCCCAGCAAGGAGAAATAAAACGGGTTGATGTCGCTCGCCGCTTCGCCCGGGCGGCAGATCACTACCACCGCCAGCGTGCCGGTGCGGCCCTGCCGCAATTGAGCAGCGCGAGTATCGACCATATAGCCCAGTGCTTCGGCCGATTTAATCACCCGTGCCCTGGTAACCTCGGTAATGGCGCTGGAATTGGCAAGCGCGCGGGAGACGGTGGATTGGCTGACCCCAGCATGTTCGGCCACATCGAATGACGTCACCCGCGGTCGCAATTTACGGCCAATCATCTTGCTGCCCTCCCAGGTCGATTTTCACGCCACTATGCCTTGGGCGGCGGCATCATGCAATTATTCCAATTACGGGAGCGCGCTGGCTAATCGGCAACTGCCCGCATCCGTTCGGCCCGCTGATAGGCGTATAGGCTAGGGACGTTATCGACCCGCTGGTTCAGGCTTTCGACATATGGCGCCGGACGATGATCGAGGACCAATTTACGATTGCCATGCAGGCCGACATTGCGCGCTTCCGGCCCCTCCGATCCGCCTAGAATTACTACCGTCTGATCAGCCGCAACCCCGCCTTCGATAATCACTTGCGTGTTCCAGGCGGTGTTGAACCGGCCATGCCCCGGCACCCAGTAACCAGCCCCGCCAGCCTTGTAGAGGTCATACATCGCACTGCCATCGGCGCTGGTCTGGTCGGGCGTGATGTGCACGGTGACATTGTCATACAGGTTCTGGTGATTGGCTCCGGCATGCTGGTCCAGCGTGGGCTGATCCCAGCCAACCGAATTGGTATAGACCGACTTGGTGGCCTGTGTGTTGAAACTGAAGGTATGTTCTGTCGGGTTCATCACCGTCAGCCCGTCGATCAACACATTATGCACATTGCCAACATGGACGCTGTAATGCGCCTTGTGATCCCCATCGGTGCGGATATTGGCGATGGTTACATTGGCGGCATCATCGGTCATGATCCCACTGTCGGAATTGCTGATGGTGACATTGCGGATCCAGCCATTGTGGACCCCGGTGAAGTAAATTCCGTTGAAGCCGCTTTCATTATGGTGCCCGAAATAGGGGTTTTCCGGAAAGACCATCGCAAAGTCCTCCAGCCCGACATCCTTGAGGTGGTCCCATTTCGCGAAATAGGCGGGCAGAGCCGCGTCAATATCATGCAGTAAAGGATCGCCGACGGTCACCTGATCGCCCTGAATCGCTTCGATTCGTGTCGCTTGGCGCACCAGCGGGCGGTCGGGCAGCTCCCAATGCCGACTACCGATCTTCTCCTTCGTGTCGCCATATAGCGCCTTGATCAACGGACCGTTCGGACCAGCACGATTGTGCCAGTGGATCTGGACCACATCGCCTATCCTTAGCTCCCCGCGCTTTGCCACCTGTAATGTGCGCGACCCGCGCTTTCCGCCATCAATCTTCGCAATGGTCTCGATCGGGCGGTCGTAGCTGTCGATATAGGTCGCGTGGCGGCCGCCGGGTACGCGAGTCCAGATGAAGCCGCCATTCCAGCTATATTCGGAAAACAACACATTGAGATTGTTGTCTGGTTGCCGTTCGTATTTATCATTCTCGGCCAGATATTTGCGCAATTCATCCGACGCGCCGCCATCGTCCATCTGGTTCAGCGGGCGCGGCATATAAATTTGCGTCCCGCCTTTGCCGGCACCCATGCCGGACAGCAGGATATCGCTATGTTCGATCCACAGGATTTCGGACAAGATGTAACGCCCGGCAGCGAGTTGGATTTTGACCTTACCATCTATCTTCCCTGCGGCGGCAATCGCGGCGATCAGCGCCTTGCTGTCATCCTTGCCATCATCAGGCACCGCGCCATAGTCCGCCGCCGAAATAACCCGCTCGAATTTGGGAGGTTCCACCACGCCAAAACCATATCCGGCATAGGAAAAGTCCGGCAAATAGTTTTCTTCTCTTGTCACCGGATCGCTCAGTATATCCGGTACGTCCTGCGCGGCCAGCGGAGCCGCAATGGCTAGCAGGGGCAGAGCCAACACAAAGTTTCGTATCCCAAGCATCCTCGACCTCTTTCAAATACGCCCGTTCAAAACGCACCGAGCAGCGCGAGTGACAGCGATGGCAGGAAGGTAATTAGCGCCAGCGCTGCCAGCAGTGTGCAGTAAAATGGCCAGATCGTGCGGACCAGTTCGGGTATCGGAACCTTGCCCACGGCAGAGCCGACGAACAGCACCGATCCTACCGGCGGCGTGACCAATCCGATCCCCAGATTGAGCATCAGGATGATCCCGAAATGAACCGGATCAACGCCCACATCCATTGCCACAGGCAGGAAGATCGGGGTGCAGATCACAATCAGCGGTGCCATATCCATAAAAGTGCCAAGCATGAGCAGCATGAGATTGATAATCAGCAAAGTCAGAATTGGATTGTCGGTGATGAAACCAATCATTTCGGCCAATTGCGCGGGCACTTCCAGCAAGGCAAGCGCAAAGCCGAATGCGGTCGCTGCGGCAATGATGAACAGCACCATCGAGGTTGTGCGTACAGATTTCGCTGCCGCTTCGCCAAACCCACGCCAGCCAAGGCTGCGATAGACGAACGTGCCGACCAATGCGGTATAAATCACCGCTATCGCCGAGCTCTCGGTTGGCGTGAAAATTCCGCTCAGAATGCCGCCCATGATTATGATCGCGGTCATCAAGCCCGGAATGGCAAAGGCTGCAGCTTTAATGAAGGCGCGCCAGCCGGGGAAGCTGCCCTTGGGCAGATTACGATGCCGGGCAACCAGCCATGCGGTTACCATCAGCATCCCGCCGGTCAGCAATCCGGGAATGATCCCGGCAACAAACAGGTCGCCGATCGACACGCCAATTCCGCTGGCGGCGGAATAGATTATCATATTGTGCGATGGCGGGATCAGCAGGCCGACAATCGCCGCAGTAACTGTTACGTTGACGGCATAATCGGCGTCGTAGCCCTTGTCCTTCATCAACGGGACCATGGTCGATCCGATGGCCGACGCACTGGCGATGGCCGAGCCGGACACCGCGCCGAACATCATCGAAGCACCGACATCCACCAGACCCAACCCGCCGCGAACGCGGCCAAAAGCGGCATCGGCCACTCTCACCAGCCGGTCGGCGATCCCCGCGCGGTACATCAGATCGCCCGCGAAGATGAAAAACGGAATCGCCATCAACGTGAATACGCTGATGCCAGAGGCCATCCGCTGCACTGCCACCACTAGTGGAATGTCGATCAGTGCGAACAGCGCCAGTGCCGCTCCGAACAGTGAAAAACCCACCGGCACGCCGAGAGCGAGCAACAGAAATAGCACTCCGAACAGGACCAGCATCTCCATCATTTGGTCTCCGCAGAGTGCAAAGGCGGTTCGTTCCGGGCCTGCGCCAATGCAAATATCGCTATCAGGAATCCGGAGATCGGCAGCGGCAGATAGGCCAGCCCCCGGCTGATTCCGAGCGAAGGAACCACATGATCGCGCACCAACCAGACCAGCTGCGATCCGAATACCAGCAGAACCAGCCCCAGCACCGCAACGATCAGCTGGATCGCAATTCTGATCCGCCGCGCGTTGCGAGGGTTCGACATGGTTTCCAGCAACTCGATGCGAATATGGAAGCCTTCGTAAACGCCCGCCGCAGCGGCGAAAAATACGTACCAGATCATCAGGATCAGGGATGCCTGCTCGGTCCAGGACGGGCTGCTATCCAGCACAAAACGGCCAAACACCTGCCAGCCGATGATCGCGGTCATGGCGATCAATCCGGCGGAAGACAGGCGGATCAGCCAATTGGAGGTTTGCTGGATCATCAAGCGGTCTCCCGTTGCGCAACAATACGCTCCACTAGCTCGCGCTGCTGCGGCGTGGTCAGGAATTCGTTCCACACACCGGTCATCAATTCCCTGAAGGGCGCAGGATCAACTTCATTCACAGCCACGCCCGCATCCAGAATTACCTGACGGCTGGCGGCGACCTGTGCATCCCATACCTGGCGCATATAGGGCACCGAATCCTTGGCCGCCTGACGCATGATCTGCCGATCTGCGCTGCTCAATTTGTCCCAGCTGATTTTCGACATCACCAGCACTTCTGGCGTGAACAGATGTTCGGTCAGGCTATAGAAGCGCGCGGCCTCATAATGCCGACCACTTTCGAGAGAGGGCCAGTTGTTCTCGGCCCCGTCGATCACCCCTTGCGACAGCGATTGATAAACCTCGTCCAGCGGCATCGGCACCGGATCAGCACCGAGCGCCTTGACCATACCGATATAAAGATCGGACCCGGGAACGCGCAGCTTCAGGCCCTTCATATCCGCCGGCGTCCGGATTGGACCGCGCGAATTGTAGAATGACCGTGCGCCGGAATCGTAAAAACATAGCCCGATCAGACCGTGTCTGGTCAGCGAGGCGAGAACCTCCTCCCCAACATCCCCGTCCAATGTGCGACGCATATGATCGACCGATCCGAACACGAATGGCAGGCAGATGGGAATTGTCAGCGGTTCGATTGAATTGAGCGGTGCAGCGTTGACCCGGTTGAGATCAAGCCCGCCAAAGGTCGTGATTTCCAGCGTATCGCGCTCATTGCCAAGCTGCCCGCCGGCATAGACCTTGATGGCATGCCGGCCACCGGTCCGCTCCTGCAGCAACTTGCCGAGGTAATCGACCGCCTGCACCGTTGGATAATCGCTCGGATGGGTATCGGATGCGGTGAACACATTCGACAAACGCATACCGCAAGACGCCAGCATGGCTGCGCCCCCGGCCATTACGGCGCGGCGCGACGCCAGCAGCAAATTTTGCGTGGGACGTGCCCCTGTTTGCACCCAATTCTCTCCTCAGATTTCCGGCGCGAGTTTTCCCGCTACCGGCGCTCAATCAGCGCGCCAGCCAGCCTCCGTCGACCGCCAATGTATGGCCCTGGACGTAATCGGCCGCGCTGCTGGACAAAAATACTGCCGCGCCGCCGATATCTGCCGGATCACCCCATCGGCCTTCCGGAATGCGTTCCATGATCTGGCGGTTGCGGCTTTCATCGGCCTGAAGCGCAGCGGTATTGTTGGTAGCGATATAGCCCGGCGCGATGGCGTTTACATTGATACCCTTGGGCGCCCATTCATTGGCGAGCAGCTTGGTCAGTCCTGCCACGCCGCTTTTCGATGCGGTGTAACTTGGCACACGAATGCCGCCTTGGAAGCTGAGCATGGAAGCGATGTTGATGATTTTTCCGCGCCGCCCAGACTGGCCCGACCAGCCCACCATATGCTTGGCCGCTGCCTGACACAGGAAAAACAGCACCTTGAGATTGGTGTCCATCACCGCATCCCAATCCGCTTCGGAAAAATCCAGCGCATCATCGCGCCGAATGATCCCGGCATTGTTGACGAGGATATCCAGCGAACCGAGGCTGTCCACCACTTGCGACACCACGCCCTCGACCGGTGCGATCGACGACAAGTCGGCATCGACGAGCAAGCATTGGCGCCCCAGCGCGCGAATTTTGGCGGCGGTTTCTTCCGCCCGACTGCGGCCCACGGCGGCAATATTAGCCCCGGCCTCCGCCAGTGCGACTGCGATCCCCTGCCCGATGCCGGTATTGGCACCAGTGACCACAGCAACCTTGCCGGTAAGGTCGAACCTGCTCATTTCAGCTGGCAGATATCGAGGACATTCATGTCCGTATAATCGAGGTTTTCGCCGCCCATGGCCCAGATGAAGGCGTAATTCTTGGTGCCTGAACCCATGTGGATCGACCATGGAGGGCTGATAACCGCTTCCTCATTGGCCATGACCAGATGGCGCATCTGATCGGGTTCGCCCATATAATGCATCACCCGGTCTTCATCCGTCGGCAGGTCGAAATACATGTAAATCTCGCTGCGCCGGTCATGAAGATGCGGCGGCATGGTGTTCCACACACTGCCTTCTTCCAGCACCGTCAGGCCCAACAGCAATTGCGCGCTGTCGCACACGCCGGGGATGACCAGTTGAAAAATTGTCCGCTGATTGGAATTGGCCAGATCGCCGCGTTCCAGCGGGTTCGCCTCTGCCATGGTGATCAGCTTGATCGGGCAAACCTTATGCGCGGGCAAGGATGCAAGGTAGAACCGCGCGCCGTCGCCTTCGAACTGCACATCGGCAGAACCCATCGGGATGTAGAGGCATTCTTTGTTTTTCAATTCAAAGCGCTGGCCATCGACCGTAATCGCGCCCGCAGTGCCGATATTGACCGCAGCCATTTCGCGCCGCTCCAGAAACGGATGGCCCGCCGCGCTGGCTGGTTCGGTCTGGTCAGGCAGCTTGATCGCCCCGCCCTTCGGCACCGCGCCGCCGATTACAAACCGCTCGTTATGAGAATAATTGAGATTGATCTCACCATCGGCAAACATCCCTTGCACCTGATATCGGGCCCGCAGGTCGTCATTGGTTACACTGTTCATCATATCAGGATGAGTGGCGTGGAAGGTTTTTGAAAACATAATCGCGGTACTCATCCTGAATGATTTTCGGTAGGGTTTGGAAACCGGTGTCAATTTAAGTCTTGTAGTCCCTAAGTGTAAGATAGTTCAACCCTGTTTAAGTATCTCTTTTCGGATTGGTGCGGCGCGCGCTCTGATCAGCTCAGTCCCTTGATGGGCAACATTCTTACCGATCGTCCAATTGCTTTTGACACCGGTTTCCATTAGCCGTGCCTACGAATCAGAATTTCGGGCGAGAAGGGGCGACTTGAAGCATGGATGAAGCAGCAATCAAGCAAACCGCTGCGGGCTTTGTCGAGGCGAGGAAAAACAACTCACGCCTTCCAGAATTCCCAGGCGAGCGGCCTACAAACTTGGCGGAAGCCTATGCGATACAAGATACAGCACTGACAATGTGGGATCGGACGATCGGCGGCTGGAAAGTCGGCAAGATCAACCCGCCTGACGATGCAATTCTGGGTGCGAACCGCCTGGTCGGACCAATCTTCGCCGATGCGGTGCTTGAGCAGGGCGATGTGCCGCCCGCAATGCCGGTGTTCGCCCATGGCTTCGCAGCGGCAGAAGCCGAATTCATGCTGTGTCTGGCCATTCCGGATGCTGGTACACCATTGCCGGCTACGGACGTAGAAACGATCCCTTGGCTGTCAGACATTCGCATCGGCATCGAAATCGCCTCATCGCCTTACTTGCCGATCAATTCGGAAGGTCCGTTGGTGCCGATTTGCGACCATGGGAATAATTTCGGGCTAGTTCTCGGGACGCAGGTTCCGCGCGAGCAATGGAACGATCTGAATGGCATTGACGTGACACTGCATATCGCCGGCGAGCAAGTGGGTCATGCCACCACCGCTACAATGCTCGATGGCCCGCTGGGTGCGGTGCGGTTTCTGCTCCAGAATTTAGCCAGCCGGGGCATCGCGCCGCAATCGGGTTGGTGGATTTCCACCGGCGCGATTACCGGCGTGCACCAGATTTCCGTGGGTCAGGCTGCCGAGGCTCGTTTTGACGGGATTGGTTCCGCGCATTGTGTTATCTCGGCAGTTCCCTAAGACCATTTCCGTGGCATCCAATAATCCGACAATCAATGATGTGGCGCGGCTGGCCAATGTCTCCAAGAAGACCGTTAGCCGGGTAATCAACAAATCACCTTTGCTGAGCGAAAAAACGCGGGCGATTGTCGAGCAGGTCATTGCCGACATTGGCTATGTTCCCAATCCGCAGGCTCGCGCGCTGGCATTGCGGCATAATTTCGTCATCGCAGTGATCCACGACAATCCCAATGCGCAGTTTCTGGTCCGGGTCCAACAGGGCATTCTGGAAGGTATCGATGGCTCTGAATTCGGGATGATGGTGCAGCCGGTCTACCGTAATTCCCCGACCATGATCGATTCGGTTCGCCGCTTTCTAGATCTGCAGCGGCCATACGGCGTAGTGCTGTTACCGCCGATATCTGCCAATGAAGAACTGGTCGAATTGTGCCGCAGCTATGGCTGTAAATACGTCCGCATGGCATCGGTCGTGCTGGACGCTCCTGAACATATGGTTGCATCCAATGACCGCGAAGCTGTGCGCGATGCGGTCAACTACCTGATCGAAATCGGCCACCGGCACATTGGCTTGATCGCCGGTCCAGAAGGTTTTCTGTCCTCTGGTGAACGCGGGGGTGGGTATGAGCAAGCAATGGTCGAGGCGGGTCTGGCAATTGATCCTGATTTGATCCGAATCGGCGCTTACACGTTCGAATCCGGTGTCGCGGCCGGCCTGTCACTCGTGCAAGGCGCAGTCCGCCCAACTGCAATTTTCGCCGCGAACGATGAAATGGCCATCGGGGCCATGATTGCCGCGCGGCAATTGGGCATCGAAGTGCCGTCCGGCCTGTCAATTATCGGCTTCGACGATACGCCATTGTCCAGCCATGTCTGGCCGTCACTAACCACTGTCCGCTGGCCAATTGTCGCCATGGCCCGCGCCGCTGCGCGCAAACTGATCGCCAAGCAGGGCGATCCGCCGACCGAAGAAACATTGCTTTTGTCGAGTCTGATAAAGCGCGGCTCCGTCGTCCCGCCACCAACAATCCAGAGCGGGAATTAGCAGCCTATTCGCACTTGCACAAAATCAGGGGAAGCCAAACCGGAATAAAGCGTGTAAGAGCCCCGCATTGACCGGTCGGCACTTGCATTATTAGGCTTGCGAGAAAAGGTGGTCAGCAGCAGGTCTGCCCTACCCCGATCCGTTTCCTTTATATGATGCGAGTACTATGGATTTTACCGATTTACCGCCATTTCTTGGCGAAGCACTGGCCGAACGCGGCTATGAAAAACTCACTGCCGTACAGGATGCCGTTATCGAAGCGGGGGCGGTTGGCCGCGATCTGGTCGTGTCGGCGCAGACCGGCTCCGGCAAGACGGTTGCCTTTGGTCTCGCGATGGCAGACCAATTGCTCGGCGCTAGTGGTAGCGTGCCGCACGGCATCGCGCCGCTTGCTCTCGTAATTGCACCGACTCGTGAACTGGCATTGCAGGTCAGCCGCGAACTGATGTGGCTTTACGGCAAGGCGGGAGCACGTATTGCCACCTGCGTTGGCGGTATGGACGCATCCAAGGAACGTCGGTCGTTGCGCGGCGGTGCACAGATTGTAGTCGGCACCCCGGGCCGCCTGCGCGACCACCTTGAACGCGGCGCACTCGACCTGTCGGCACTCAAAGCTGTTGTTCTGGATGAAGCGGACGAAATGCTCGACATGGGATTCCGCGAGGATTTGGAAGAAATTCTCGACGCTACTCCTGACGGGCGCCGGACATTGTTGTTCAGCGCCACGATGCCGCGACAGATTGTCGCGCTCGCCAAGCGCTATCAAAAAGATGCCTTGCGCATTTCGACTGTAGGCGATGATCGCGGTCACGGCGATATTACCTATCAAGCGGTTACGGTTTCCCCGTCCGAAATCGAGAATGCGGTGGTCAATCTGCTGCGTTTTCACGAAGCGGAAACTGCGATGCTGTTCTGTGCGACACGGGAAAATGTCCGGCGGCTGCATTCGACTTTGCAGGAACGCGGATTTACCGTTGTGGCCTTGTCAGGCGAACATTCGCAGCAGGAACGCAACTCTGCCATGCAGGCCATGCGGGACCGGCGGGCGCGGGTTTGCGTCGCCACAGATGTCGCCGCACGCGGGATCGATCTGCCCACGCTAAGTCTGGTAATCCATGTCGAAATTCCCCGCGATGCGGAGGCTTTGCAGCACCGTTCAGGCCGCACCGGCCGCGCAGGCAAGAAGGGTACAGCGGTCATTCTTGTGCCCTATCCGCGCCGCAAACGGGTCGAATCTATGCTCCGCGGGGCAAAGATCAACGCCGACTGGATCAACGCACCTACCCCGCAGGAAATCCAGAAGCAGGATCGCGAGCGGCTGTTGACTGCTTTGCTCGCCCCGGTTGAAGTGGATGAAGAAGACCGCAAGCTGGCCGCCAAATTGATGGCGGAACGCTCGCCGGAAGATATCGCCGCAGCTTTGGTCCGCGCCCACCGCGCCGCCATGCCGCAGCCCGAAGAATTGATCGAAAACACGCCCGAGGCACGCAAAGCTGCGCAGCAGGAACGCCATCGCCCGGGCTTCGAGGACACGGTCTGGTTCCGTATGGACATCGGCCGCCGTCAAAACGCTGATCCGCGCTGGTTGCTGCCGCTGCTATGCCGCCGTGGGCACATCACCCGCAATGAGGTGGGTGCGATCCGGATCGGTCCGGCGGAAACTTTCTTCCAGGTGCCGCGCAATATCGCAGACAAGTTCGACGATGCGATCAAACGCACCGCCAATGCGGAAGGCGATGATGAGCCGGTCAACATCGAACGGTCCGAAGGCGGCCCGCGCGAACAGGCCCGCAGCAACAGCAAACCGCACCGCAAAGGCCCGCCTCGTGGTGCCAAACGGCACGATGGTCCCCGTCACGATGGTCCCCGTCATGACGGGCCCCGCAACGATGGACCACGGAACGACGGTCCACGCCCTGAAGGTTCTCGCGTACATGCCAAACCTTACGGCAAACCGCAGGGCAAACCACCCTTCAAGGGTGACCCGAACAAAGGTGGCCCCTTCAAAGGTGGCCCGAAAAAAAGTGGACCCTACAAAGGCGCCCCAAAGCCGTAAGCATGAATATTTGGCCATAGGGGCTGGCCGGGAGGATTAATCCTCCGGCCGAGCCTTGGTCAAATATTGGTGGAGTAGTCAGTCAGCGGTGTTCTGCGGTGCGTCCCATGGCAAATGGCGTTCGTCTAGGCTGATCAGATTGTTTAGCTCGATCAGGATTGCCCGCGAATGGTAGCCGAGCAATTGCCGAACTGGCACATCGAGATTGCGCACCAAGATAGCAACCTCGTCGGAGGAAAAATCGGTCAAGCCTCGCGCCCGCTCCTGCCCATTTTCGTCATAGACATGCAACACATCGCCTTTGGTGAAACTACCTTCCAGCGAGACAACATCTTCACGCCCGATCCCCCGCGTGCCATCGGCGACCGCTTTGGCGGCCTTAGAATTTATCACGATGCTTCCCGCCATGTGCAAACGCTCGCTGAGCCATAACGGCCAGCCAGACAACGGTGATTCATGTGCGACGCAAGTAGTGCAAGGGCGCAATCCCCTGAGGACTGAAGAAATCGGATCGTCTGCCTCGCCATTAGCGATCAATGTCGTGCAACCGGAGTTCTGGGCCATATTCGCGGCGTGCAATTTGGTGAGCATTCCGCCAGTACCGAGCGTGCTGACACTCTCGGCCACAGTCAGATACTCGCTGACATCATATACCGTTTCGACCAATTTCGCTCCGGGTTCCGACGGGTCGCGATCATATAATCCGTCAACGCTGGTCAGGATCACCAAATGGTCGGCCTGAACCATCTGGGCGACCTTGGCAGCGAGCCGGTCATTGTCGCCGACCTTGATCTCCTCGGTCGTGATCGTGTCATTTTCGTTGATGATCGGAAGCACTTCCGCCCGAAACAGGCGGTGTAGCGTATTTTTGGTGTTGAGGAAGCGGGGATGGTCCTCGAAATCCCCCAGCGTCACCAGGATTTGCGCAACATTCAGATCATATTCGTGCCCGATCTGCTTATAAGCACCGAGCAGCAAGGGCATTCCACATGCCGCCGCGGCCTGCTTGTCCCGCAATCCCGCCGTTTCCGGGGTGACGCCGATCATCTTCATTCCCAACGCCACCGCGCCCGAAGAACACAGCACTACCTCAACGCCTTCGTCCCGGAGCAGGGCAATATCTTCCATGACCCGCTGCAAGAATGCCCACCGCGGCGTCAACCGAGACTGGTCTGCCAAAAGACTGGATCCAATCTTTATTACAACTCGTTTTACTTTATTCACTAAATGACCTACTTATTCATAATACTTACTGGATATTAGCAATCGACAAAGATGTTTGAATAAATTCAAACTGTCGCGGTTCTATCTATCGACTTTACTCGATGCTTATACTCATCGACGCTTTATTGACAAGTTTCACTGCCACAACACAGCTTCATAACGGAACGTTCCTTCCGGCGCCAATTTTAGACGACCACCTGCGTGAATAATTTTGCGAATTGGTGACTATACAAAAGCTTCGCCGACCTAGACCGGATAGCGGGGTTGGATTGGCGAGCAACACGCGCTAAAGCCGATGCCAATCGAACGCATCGCAGGTGAAATTCAAACTACTCGACCCGCGGTATCCTCATTCTGAATTTACCCAACGGAATTCCGCATGAATTTTGAAACTGGCGTATCGCTTGGTGCGTATTTCATCGTGATGCTGGCCATCGGGTTTTATGCTTGGCGAAAATCTACCAGCAATATCTCCGAATTCATGCTTGGCGGGCGTCAATTGCGGCCCTCGGTTGCGGCGCTTTCGGCGGGTGCATCGGACATGAGCGGCTGGATGATGATGGGCCTGCCGGGCGCAGTTTATATTTCAGGATTGAGCGCAGCGTGGATTGCTATCGGTCTGCTGATCGGGGCATGGGCCAACTACATGCTGGTGGCTCCGCGCCTGCGGGTCTACACCGAGGTGACCGATGACGCGGTGACGATCCCCGAATATCTGGAGAAACGGTTCGAAGATTCCAGCCATAACATTCGCGTGATCGCCTCACTGGTGATTGTGATATTCTTTACGCTTTACACCTCGGCCGGGCTGGTCGCTGGCGGCAAATTGTTCGAGGCATCTTTCGGGTTCGATTACCGCCTTGGGCTGGTCGTAACCGCTGGCGTGGTGATGGCCTACACACTGGTTGGCGGGTTTCTGGCGGTCAGCTTGACCGACTTTGTCCAGGGCTGCATCATGTTCGCCGCACTGGTCCTAGTACCCATCGTCACGCTATCCGATCTGGGCGGCTGGCCCGCAACGCAAGAGGCAGTCCACGCCGTCAATTCCGATTATCTAAGCTGGTTTACCGGCGTAACTGCGCTGGGAATTATCTCCAGCATGGCGTGGGGCCTTGGCTATTTCGGGCAGCCACATATCATCGTGCGGTTCATGGCTGTGCGTTCGGTCAAGGATATCCCGATGATGCGGCGGATCGGCATGTCATGGATGCTGGTCACGGTCATCGGGGCGGTCATGTGCGGCATCACCGGGCTGGCCTATGTCACCAGCACCGGAACCGCGCTTGGCGACCCGGAGACGATTTTCATAGTCCTGTCGCAAACCCTGTTCCACCCTTATGTTTCGGGCTTCCTGCTGGCGGCCATTCTCGCGGCAATCATGAGCACGATTTCATCGCAATTGCTGGTGTCCTCCAGCTCGTTGACCGAAGATTTTTACAAGACCTTCCTGCGTAAAGACGCCAGCCAAAGCGAGCTGGTCATGATCGGCAGGATCGCGACCCTGGCCGTGGCGCTGGTCGCCATTGGCTTGGCACTGGACCGGTCGAGCAGTATCCTGTCGCTGGTCGGTAATGCCTGGGCCGGTTTTGGCGCAGCGTTCGGCCCGGTAATCCTGCTCAGCCTGCATTGGCGCGGAATTACCCGCAGCGGAGCACTCGCTGGCATCATTGCGGGTGCCGGCACGGTGCTCGTCTGGCTCTACGCCCCCTTCACCATCGGTGGGCAGGCTCCGACGGAAGTGATCTACGAGATTGTGCCTGGCTTCATCATCAGCACCATCGCGGCCATCGCGGTCAGCTTGTGGAGCAAAGCCGCGTCGCCCGAGATGGAGGCACAGTTTGACCAGATGCTCAGCCTGAAATGAAGCTTTTCGGCCTGACGACCACAGTTAAATGGCGCGGTTGATCCTGTTCAACAAGCCCCACGGGGTGCTGTCGCAATTCACCGATCGCGGCACGGAAACCACGCGCGCGACGCTGTCGGATTTCATCGACATACCGGAGGTCTATCCGGCGGGCCGGCTCGACCGGGATAGCGAGGGGCTGTTGCTTCTAACCGATGACGGCCAGTTGCAGGCGCGCATAGCAGAGCCGAAATTCAAGATGCCCAAAACCTATCTGGTACAGGTCGAAGGCGATGTAGCGGACGATGCATTGGCGCAGCTCCGCACCGGGGTTCGCCTGAAGGACGGCCTGACCCGTCCGGCGGATGTCGAGCGGATTGACGCCCCGGAACTGTGGCCTCGCGATCCGCCCGTCAGGTTCCGCAAGAGCGTGCCCGATTGCTGGCTTAAACTAACCATCCGCGAGGGGCGCAACAGGCAAGTCCGGCGGATGACTGCGGCGGTTGGCCACCCGACCTTGCGGCTGGTGCGGTGGCAGGTCGGAGATTGGACGCTCGACGATGTGCCGCCGGGTGAGTGGCGGGAAGTTTCGGTCCCGTAACCCTCAATCCTCGGCCTCAAACGCGAGGCTACCCTGATTGTACAGCGCTGCGAGCAGCTCCATCGCCGGATCGGACTGGCTCAACTCGGGAGCGACAGCGACGGACGTTTCAGCGCATAATTGCGCCGCCAATTCCGCGGCCTTGCCCGTACATTCAAAACTCTCGCCGTCCACGAACAACATCACATCGCCCGCATCCTGCCGGATGAAGGAAAACCGGCTGGCCGGATTACGCAGGACCGGTGCGCCCGACGCTAAGGCAGCGCGTAATTGCCCCGCCGTGGCGTGCTCTTCCGGGCTCCAGTCAATCTCGGGATATTTGGGCGTGCTGTTGTATTTCCCGAACCAGCGGGCGAACGCGGCGCGGTCGGACAAGCCTTCCCTTAGCATCGCGTGGAGGCCGTCAATCGCCGCCTCGGTGATCTCGCCCGGGTTGTCCTGCGGGGCTAGGGCCGGGTCGCCGTAGCGATCATCGTCCGACATTTCTTCCATCAGATCGTCGCAGAAATCGCCGATCAATTCGGCGCGGGACGGCGCGCGGAAGCCGACCGAGTAGGTCATGCAATTATCGCCCACCGCGACGCCATTATGCGCGATGCCCGGCGGGACGTAGAGAATATCGCCGGGGTCCAGCACCCATTCCTCCACCGCTTCGAAATTGGCAATCAAGCGCAACTGGTCATGAGGCAGCAGTTCGGTATTGTCGTCGCACATGCCGCCGATCTGCCAGCGCCGCCGCCCCAAACCCTGGATCAGGAACACATCGTAATGGTCGAAATGCGCGCCCACACCGCCGCCGTCGGCCGCAACGCTGACCATCACATCGTCGATCCGCCAATTGGGGACAAAGCGGAACGGTTCAATCAACGCGGCCACGTCGGGCACAAAGTGATCGACTGCTTGGACCAGCAAGGTCCATTGATCGCGGCCAAGGTCGCTAAAACGGGCCTCCGGAATCGGGCCATCCTCCGCCATGAGCGCGCCCCCGGCATGGCTGACCAGCCGCGCCTCGACATCGTCTTCACAGGCGAGGCCCGCCAACTCGTCCGGCTCCAGGGGATTGACCCACTGCGCCCACGGATTGCGGATCAGCAGGGGCTTCTTCTGCCAGTAATCGCGCAGGAAAATGTCGATATCGAAATTGGTGAAATGCATGGGCCCGCCCCTAGCAGGTTTTGCCCCTCAGTCTTCAGACTTCTCGATCCGCGCCAGCAAAGCCTCGACCTGCACCTGCGCGCCCTCGCTGGCGTTCAGTTCGGCCACCGTGCCATCAAACGGCGCAGTCAGCGCATGCTCCATCTTCATCGCTTCCAGCACTAGCAGCCGCTGTCCGGCAGTGACGCTGTCGCCCTCCGCCACATCAACCGCAATCACCTTGCCCGGCATGGG
>JBBKWK010000080.1:0-15916 GCA_037968915.1 Pontixanthobacter sp. | reverse complement strand
CCTGTACGACCTGCCGCCAGCCGAACTGGCCGAAGTGCCCACCGTCTGCGGTTCGCTGCGTGAAGCACTGGAATCACTCGAAGCCGACCACGCATTCCTGCTCAAGGGTGACGTATTCTCCAAGGACCAGATCGACGCCTATATGGAATTGAAATGGGCCGAAGTGATGCGTTTGGAAACCACCCCAAGCCCGGTCGAATACGACATGTATTACAGCGCGTAGCCTTTGGGCCTAACTACACGCTAACGCTATCACCAAGAGAGGGCGTCCGAGAAATCGGGCGCCCCTTTTGCTTAAATATCAGAGGCTTGATAATTCACCGAGGAACCTATTCACACAGGCCCGCAGCGCGTTTGGCAATTCCTGCCAAGCCTTTGCACTTGGGTTTTTTCCCTTGTGTGGCGGTTTGCCCCTGCGGGTCCGCCGCCTCGCTTTCGTCACCGGCTCTACCCATGTCCCCCATGCCCGGCATTCCGAGGATCAACATTTCTCTTGAGCGAAACCGCACCCGCGCGGTCCATTCCGGTTGCCACGCCACCTTCATGTCTGCCGGGCGCGGCGGATAAGCGAAATCCCGTTGCGGGCCGTAGGCATAGAGATTGGCCATCATCACATCGCCCCCGGCCTGCTTGACCTCTGCGGGAACGGTACAGCTGGTCTGACTTGGCGGCATCACTGTCTGCGCGGCGATCAGCTTGCTCGCAGCCGAAGGCGATATCCAGTCCCACATCGGTCCGCCAAATTGCTGCGTGGCGGAAGACGCCCACCAGACCATTTCCGAAACCTCCCCCGGTCCATCTGTCTTGGCCGCCATCACCCAGGCATAATATCCGGTCGCATCGGGCACTGCATTCCAGTTCAGCGAGAATGCGCCGCTGGGTAATTGTGCGGAACGCGTCTGCACGGCGGGCATGAATGTCCGGTCGAGCGAAAAATCGATTTCCGGCGCATAGCTGCTGGCGACCCGATGCGCGCCGATCAGCGATGCCTTGGCCGAGACGTTTTTGGGATCCTTCGCATTGGGCCAGGAGCCATAGGTGCGGCTGTTGCTAGGCGAAACCCGCCAGTCTTCCGGCAGGTTGAGGCCCTGCGCATATAGGCCCGGAGGAACCTGACCCTTGGCCAATTTGGCAAAGTCGATCACCAGAGGTTGGCCCTTGGGGGCGTGTTCTCCGCAACCCCAGTAGATCAGCAGCCGCGCCTTGGGCAGTTGGCCCGATGTTGGCGCCGCCTCCCCTCGTTCGACAATTGGCGTAATCAACGGCACCGATTTACCCAGCGCCGCACCCGCTGGCATAAAATGGTCCGCCTTGGGTTCACCGCTCGCTGTCCGGCTTGATCCGAGGCGCAGTTCCAATTCATGCGATGCGCCGCTGCTGCGTCCGGTCAGCATGGCCATTGCCCCGCTGACACCACCCATTGCCCCGAAGCCGGAAATCGTGCCGGCATCCATCGTATAGCGCGCAATCGGCGGTGATTGCTGCTGGGCTGCAATCGCGGTCACGCCCAGCCCGAGCACGCCCAATCCCAGCGCGCCGATCACTGGCCACACAAATCGGCCTCTGCCATTCATTGGTGAGTGAAATTCGAACCTGCGAAGCATTTCCAACTCCCTACAAAAGGACATTGCTTTGTTGCTTGCGACTCGATTTTCTTCATCGAGATTAGCCGGGCAGAGGCGACAAATACAATGAAATTGATGCGCAGGCAGTGACTTAATGCAGAATTCGTTGAGGTCAGATTGGCAAGATTTCGACGTTTCATATCCGCAATTCGGCCGTCCGAAAGCGGATCAATCATGAAAAAACCATTTTCCTACAGACACCTATCGTGCCTATTGCCTGCGCCTTTCATTCCAACGAAAGGGCCGCACCTGATGGACCGCAAAGTAATTTTCGACAGCGTTCGCACTATGTTGGGGCGGCGTATGGTGTCGTCCGATGTGGCGAGCCTTGATCTTGCGATAGATGTGGCGTGCGGGTCCGAAACCAAAGAAGACGACATTTTTCAGCCAACCCGCATTTCCGCGCGCGGCATCGCGCTGATCAAGGAATTCGAAGGTTGTGCACGCAAACGTCTGGACGGTCTGATCGAAGCCTATCCCGATCCCGGAACCGGCAGCGCGCCATGGACTATCGGTTGGGGAGCAACCGGTAAGGGGGTGACGCCTGACACGGTCTGGACCCAGCAGCAATGCGATGCACGGTTGCTGTCGGACCTGCACCGATATGCGGCAGACGTCAGCGACGCTCTGGCGGGTGTGCCCACAACTCAGGCTCAATTCGATGCGATGGTCTGCTTCCATTACAATACCGGCGCTATCAGACGGGCCACATTGACACGGTTGCACTGTGCAAGCGACTATCGCGGTTCATTGGCCGAATTTGCCCGGTGGAACCGCGCAGGCGGCCGAATAATGAAGGGATTGGTACGCAGGCGCGCCGCGGAGGCACGGATGTATGCAGGCACGTGAACAGTCGCAAAATCAATAATCCCTGCTGACCTCCACCGACACGCTTTCGCGCCCGATTGTGGACACGCTGCCCAGCAGCGCCAGCCAACTGGTGATCCGGAATTCCGCCTCGGTCGCGCTATAGCCCCCGCCATCAGTAATGATCTCGACATATATGCGCCGCCCGATATTTTTGCCCACGGCCACTGCAGTACCCCGCCCCAGCGCGGCATCCGCGCTGACGAGACGGAGCCGATCCAGTCCAATTGCGGTACGTAATTTGTTGATCGGATCCATTCCGCCACCGCCCCGCAGGCTGGCCAGCGCCGCACCCAATTGCAGGGCATCAGTGGCGGACAGTTCGGTAATTGATCCACCAAACAGCAGCCGCGAAAGTATCTCTTCCTCGGGCAAGGCAGGGACTGAGCTGAAGGTGATTTCCGGTTTGAGCCCGTTGCCCTGCACCCGCACAGTCACATCGACACCGTCGGCCTTGGATTCGGCTTCGATATCCAGTCGGGGGTCAATCGGCACGTTGACGTCGAATTTAATCTCGCCTTTGGTCAATTCGAAACGAGTTCCGGCGAAACTATAGCTGCCCCGAACAACCTCTGCATCTCCGCCAATCCGCGGCGCGCTGGTGGTTCCGCGCAATTGGATATTGGCGGACCATTCGCTGTCGAGGCCCATCCCGTCCACTTTCACCCGGCTGCGCGCGCGCGCATCGATCAGGTAACGCCACGGATTGGCGCGAACACGCGCGGGTGCAATGTCGGCAGCGGTGTTTATTTGGCGCGTCTTGATCTGTGGTAATTGTTCCAGCGCTGCTGCTGAGCCGAGCGTCCAGCTCGCGCGGTCAACGTCGAGACGTCCGGCAATCGTCCCGCCGGACCCGCCCGAAATAATCCGCAACGGACCGGTAACCGTCGCATTCAATCCAGCTGCATTGAGCAATTGGGCGTTTTTGGTTGCGATCCGAATATCAATCTTCGGGCCGGAAGTAAGGACATTACCCAGCTCGACCGTGCCGCTACCGCTGACACTGCCGCCATTTGGTGCGGTGCCGCTGAACCGGCTCAATTGCAGCAGCGATCCAGCGAATTGGCCGCGCGCAGTGATATTACGGATATCGGTACCTGACAGAGAGCTTTGCATCCGCAAATTGTCACTCGCAACCGACCCGCGAACGCGTGGATCGGCCAGCGACCCGGTGACATCGGCAGCGACAGCAATCGGGCCTGTCAGGTCAAATGCCTCCACCCCGACGAGCCGCCACAGCGCATCTGCAGGGCCGCCAAAGCGTAATTGGGCGAAAAGGCTGCCCGATTCTAATCGGGTCATCAGATCGCCTGAGGAAGCCATCCCATTTATTCGCGCTTGTAACCGCCCGCGCCGCTCCCCGCCTTCGTCGATAATTGCGCGCGTCTCGAGATTTCGTCCGGTCAAACGGGTTACCAAAGACACATCAATCGGGCGGGAGGTCAGGACCAGACCGGAACGGCTAAGGCTCTTAACCTGCACCCGCGCATTGCCGACCGGCAGTTTGCCCGGATCGCTGCGATAATCAACCACCCCGGATATCGTCCCGCCCAGCCCAAAGTCCGCGATCACGATATCCACCAGCGAAAGCGGCATATTCGCCAGCTTGATCTCGAAATCAGTCGCCCCCCGGCCGCCAAAGCGCCCTTCCGCCAGTGCAAAACCGCGGCCGAAAGAAAATTGCGATTTCGCCAATCGCCAGCCGCCATCCTGGAGTTTGGTCAACACCGCACGGCGGGGCATCCCGATACGGCGTCCGGCAAACTCGCCCCGGGTGATGAAATCAATCTGGTTGCTGGCGACATTGGCATTCATCTGCAAATTGAACCGCCCGCCCCTGCGCCCTGACAGAGACGCTGTAATTGGCCCATCGCCGTTCTTCAGGGCTGCCTTGGCCGCAAATTTTCCGACGAACAAATTGCCGTAACTGATACCCTCGGCAAAGATATTGCCGGTGATCGTGCTCTGTGTTTCCATCATTGTGTCGCTGGAAATGAAGAGCCCGCTGGCTTCGATATCGGCCCGCGCGATTGAAATCGGTGTTGCCCCGCCAAAGCTGGCTCGCCGTGCGCGAATATCCACGTCGAACGCCTGTCCGCCACCGCGCGGAACCAGCACAATTGTGCCGTCCAGACCGCCGCCGGACAATGCCAGCGATCCTGCTGCGCCTGATCCTGACAGAGTGATATCGCCAGTGACCGATGTTTTCCACACGGTGAGCGTTTCGACAGCGATGCGGGTCGGGCCGCCTTCGGGCGCGTATAGGCCCAATTTTCCTGCGAACGGCCCGAGTACCGAGCCGCCCTCGGTATCAATTGCAAAGCCTTCTTCGGTCGGCGCGATGGCAATTCGGACATCGGTGAGGCTTGCGGCTGGCAGCGGACTGGCGAACACCAGCACAGCCTTGGGGCCAGCATTGCTCAAGGTTGCCTCAACAGTGAATTCGCCAAATTTCGTATGGCGCCCGTACCCGGCCAGCGTAGTGTTTCCGCCAACTACACGCCCGTCCAGCCGCAGTGACAACTTGCTAGCTCCGACGATTACATTGCGAAATTCAATCGGGGTCAGGCCGCCGGCCGAAGCCCCGCCAACGGTCACGCCGCCGCGAAATGCGATGGCTTTGCCGGCCACATTGGCCAACGTATCATTGGACACATTAGGTATCCGGCCATTTAAGTCAGCGGACAATTTCCACGGCGTTCCGCTGTCCAGCTTTAGCAGGATTTTCGCAGTTCCGCTGACATCGCCGACGTTTTTCAGCGCCAGACCTGACACATTGACCGGTCCGGCCAGCGCATAGGTGCGGCGCGCCACATCTCCCTGCATGACGAGCCGCGCATTGAGGCCCGCGAAGTCAATTACGAGATCGTCGGACACCATGCGATTGCCGCTGTAGATTACCGTGCCTTGCAATCGTCCGTTCACCAGCCGCGGGTCGATCAGGGCGGTCCCGGTGGCAATCCGGGCGACCTTTGTGGATAACGGCAGGACCCAGCGAGTGCCGTCGAACTTCGCAGTAGCTTCCTGAGCGATATCGCTAATGATGGTTTTGCCCGAAACAAAGCGCGCGATTTTCAGTTCATGGGGGATCGACAGATTGCGGAACCCGCCGTCCAGCGTGGCTAAAAGGACAGCACCTTCCAGCCTTAGATCGGGTCCGAGCAGTGAAGGGTCGGTGAGCCGCGCATAAATTTGCAGGGCATCGACGGAATTGCCCGCAAGGTCGATCGCGCCATTCATTCTGGCATCAACCGCTTGTCCGAACATCCGAACTCTGCCGTCAAGCACGCTGTCCTCCAACGTACCGTTTGCGACCAATCCAACAGCGTTGCCCGCAGCTTTGGCCGCCAATCCGCTGAGCCACGGGCCCGGATATGCCTGCCCGGCCAGGGTATATTTACCGGAGCGATTGATGATTTTGAAAGCCGCAGCGCGCGCGTCGTCTCGCTTCACCAATAGCGCGCCAGTCCAGCTGCTCCATGTCCCCTCACCTGTAATAATCCCGCGAAAAGACTCTTCGGACCCGAGCATTCCGGCAATGACCCCGCCACGCGGAGCGCGGTAGTCCAAATCGATATCAAATTTGTCGCCGTCGGGCTCCGCATCTATCAGCGCATAAATCTGGTCCTGCTGGCCCAACCTGCCATCGGCCTTGATAAACACCCGGCCGCTGCGAATATCGCTTTGTGCGATGAGGTTGACCTTTTGCGCGGCGTCGCCGGCAATCCCGGCAGCGAGCGTCAGATTGTCAATTTCGAAGCGATCGATCCTGATGTCGAAATCGGGCAGGATCGGCGCATCGGGATCGCCCGGCAGCAATTCTGGCAATCGCAGCAAAGTACCGCGCCGCGCCGTGAGATTGCGAATATCGAGGCCGCTGGTAATCCAGCTCAGCGGGCGCCAGTCCAGCTCCACCACCGGAATGGTCAGGAATTTACCCTGAGGATCAGACACCACCACATCGTGCAGAACGGCCTTCCGAAAAATATCCCCATCGATCCTGCCAATTCCGAACCGTAAGCCGGAAACCGGGGCGACTTGGGCAATCTGGTCCGCGATAAAGCGTTTGCCGATCGGGCTGTTGAGTACCAGAAATCCGGCCAAAAATAGGATGAACAGCGATGCGAACGCACCAATCAGCCATTTGGTGACCCGCCGCCTGATGCTTGGCTTGGCGACTTTCTCTGGCGCGCTGTCGAGCGCCTCGCCATCCATCAGAAGGCCTGACCGAGAGAGACATAGACCGCAATCGGGCTATCATTCGGCCCTGGATTAATCGGGGTAGCCACATCAACCCGGATCGGTCCGAAGCCGGTGTAATAGCGGACGCCCAATCCTGCGCCGACGCGGATTTCGTCAAAGTCCGGGGTTGCTCCGGTTCCTACCGAACCGGCATCGACGAAGGGCACAATCGATACCGCACCGTCCATAAATCCAGTGCGGATGCGCGCTTCCAGCGACATTTCGGCCAGAGACCGGCCGCCGCTGGGATCGCCCAGCGTATCCTGGGGGCCGATCCGCTGATAGCCATAACCACGCACCGAGCTGCCACCGCCGGCATACAGCCTCCGCGACGGAGCGATATTGTCCAGCGCAGCACCCGGGATGCTACCAAACCGGGCGCGCGTGGCAAGCACCACCCGGTCATTGATCTGCTGATAAAAGCTCGCATCGACCTGGCTGCGCAGATAAAAGCTCTGCACGCCTTTTGTCCGCGATATTTCTGGTGACAGCCGTCCGCCCAAACGGAAGCCCCTGGTCGGATCGAGGAAATCATTTGTTGAATCGATCAGCGCCCGCACCGGCAGCGCGCCAATGATATATGTCTGGCGTGGTTCTGCGACGCCGCTGATCGCTGCGGGTCGTTCGCCGGATGCCAGAACTTCAAATCCGAATCCCCAGCTCAATGGTTTCTGGAAGAGCAGATTGGAAACTTGTTCGTAACCGCCGACCAACGCTACGGTATGTGCATCATAGGCATTGTTCGCGACAGTCGAGCCATAGGCATCCAGCGAAAGAATCCGGTCGCGCCCGCCGAAATTCCTTTTGGTGAGCGTAACCCCGGCCAGCTGTTCCTGAGTGCCGATGATGCCGCGTATTTTCAACGCACCTTCGGGCGGGAATAAATTCCGATGTTCCCAGCTCGCAGCAACCCGGATTCCCTCTTCGGTGCCATAACCGATCGCGCCGGTAATCGTACGCAGGGGCGCTTTGGTCATAGAAACGTCCATTGCGACAGTGCCGGGCCGATCACCCGAAGGCGGCGTTACTTCGCGCGGAGTGACGGTGACCGTGGAAACCAGGCCAGTCGCGGTAATTGCGCGTCTGAGATCAAGCGCCAGACTGCGTTGGTACGTGTCCCCGACATCAAACCGTGCGATCGTTTCAAGATGTTTGCTGGAAAGAAATTCCGGCAAATCGCTAACCACGTTGCCGAACACAAATTTACCCTTGGGCAGCACGATCATGGTCAGATCGCCTTCGGTCCGGGCATGGTCGATCAGCAATTCTGGCGCGTCGATTCTGGCGAAGGGATAGCCTGTCTCGCCCAGCGTGGTGTCTAGATTTACTTGCTGCTGCACGATGGCATCGCTCGACATCGGATCGCCGGTTTTGATCGCGAACACTGACCGCAGGCTGGCCGCATCCGGGGCCTGACCCAGCTCGCCCAGATCGATCGCGCCAATGCGGAAGCGCGGGCCGGGAATTATATCGAACCGCACTGATGCCGCAGCCTCGGTCAACTGGTCCCGCTCACGGCCGCCGGCCACAGTGCGGATCACCTGCGCATCATAATACCCGTAAACCTCCAACAATTGGCTCAGCAAATCCTGGTCGGCGCGGGCGCGCGCTGCCAATTGTGCGATGGAGCTTTCTTCGTCCGACAGGCTCTCGATGGTCGACAATGCTTTGAACCGGTCGATGAATTCATCGCGCATCGGGAAGGCCGCAGCCGCTGCCGGGAACGCCAGCACCAGCTGATCGCTGATCTGTTCAACGTGACCATCGGCGAGTATTGAAGATTGATCGCCGTCTTCCCAGCCGGGTCCGACTTCAATTTCTGCCAAGATCGTGTTTTCGTCAGGTGGAAGCCGGACCAGTTCCGGCAAGTCCAATTGCTCGTCCGGCCACGGCACTTCCATCTCCGGCAATTCTGCCATCGGCGATGTGGGCTCAAGCTCTGGCGGTGCATCGTCCTCAGCCAAGCCTTCGGAGGGAACCTGCAAAGCTGGCGGGACACCCTTGGCAGCCCATTCTTCAGGATCGGCAACCGCCGAATCGGGAATCAAATCCTCCAGCCGCTGCGGCGCCTGAGTATCCTGTGCTGCGGCGACTGGAGTAGTGAAAGGCCACGATGCAGCCAACAGGCTGAAGATCGCGAAATTGGCAGCAACATTCGTGGGGACGCGGCGCGCCACCCTATTCAGTGATGCTATATTGGTCCTGAGAACCGTCTTTGGCAGGGCCGGAAACGGCCTCGGCATTTCTTGCGCCGCCGTTGGTGCTGCTGGATATAAGATTGTCTTGCTGCTCTGGCTTAAATTGCTGCCATCCGTCGCGGGTAAGCCGCTCAATCGGTCGATAACGGATTTTGTACCGCATCCTGTCCGATCCTTCGACCCAATAGCCGAGGTAGACATAGGGCAAGCCCTGATCCGCAGCGCGGCGAATATGGTCAAGGATAATGTAATTGCCAATCCCGGATCGCGCCTCATGTTCAGGATCATAAAAACTGTAGATCATCGACAGACCGTCACTCTGACGATCGGTCAAGCAAGCCCCGACCAAGCGCCCTGGCTGTCCATCTATGGATGGTTCCCGATACTCAATAACGTAGCTGGAGACCGGCGTATGCTCCACCATGTCTGCATAATCAATCTCGTCCATTGACGCCATGCCGCCGCCCGGATGACGAACGCCGAGATATCGCTGCAGCAGTTCAAACTGTTCTTCAGTCGCCCAAGGGCGGCATTCGGTAGCGACCAGATCGCTATTGCGCCGCAAATTTTTGCGTTGGGTTGCCGAAGGTTGAAATTCTTGCGCCACCACACGCACCGAAACGCACGCGTTGCAATTGCTGCAGCTTGGGCGATAGGCGACAGTCTGGCTGCGGCGGAAACCAATCCGGCCCAGCGCTTCGTTCAGTTGGTCCGAATGCGGACCTTTCAATTCGGTGAAAACTTTGCGCTCACTACGGCCCGGCAGATAGGGGCACGGCGCAGGCGTCGTTACGAAAAAACGGGGAAAGCGAACGGGGGCCGTCACGGCTGCTATTAATCCTTTCGACCGGGAATCGCTGCGTCATCGCGATCTGCCAGGAGACTATGGCATTTGATGCCCGCAAGTAAAAGGTTCTTAACCATCAAATACGGTTAAGCGTTCCTTATTTTGCACAATTTTCGCACCATGAGCGACGCGGTAACGGCACGCTAGTGCGCGTCAGTCCAACTCTACCGGGTTCACGACATAGCCCGATTTGCGTAGGGCAGCGACCAATTCATCCAGCTGTTCGCGGTCCCGCGCCTCGCATTCGATATCGGTAATCAAGCCTTTGGCGGGTAGATTGGTGAATATCCGTTGATGATAAATCTCGATAATATTTACATTATGATCGTGAAACGCACTCATCACCTTATACAATGAACCAGGGCGATCTTGCAGCGTAATCCGTAGCCGCGCCAAGCGGCCTGAACGCGCCAAATCGCGCAGCAGCACATTAGCCAGCAGGCGCGTATCGATATTACCGCCGCACAGAACCAGCCCGATCTTGCGTCCGGCAAATCTCTCCGGATGGGCCAGAACCGCCGCCAGACCAGCGGCACCAGCGCCCTCGACAACCGTTTTCTCAATCTGAAGCAGCAGCGAAACCGCCTTTTCCAGCGCAGCTTCGTCGACTAGCATGATGTCGTCGACCCGGTCGGCAATGACACGCGATGTGAATTTGCCCGGATATTTGACTGCGATGCCCTCGGCCAAAGTATCCCCGCCGCAGGGCAGGTCCTGCCCCTTGATCTTGCTGTACATCGACGGGAACAGCGCGGCTTGCACGCCGTACACCTGCATATCTGGCTTAAGAGCGCGGGCGACCGTGGACATGCCGGAAATCAAACCGCCCCCACCGATGGGGGTTACAATGCAATCAAGTTCGGGCGCATCGGCCAGCATTTCCAGTGCTACGGTCCCCGCACCAGCCGCGACATCGGGATCATCAAACGGGTGAACAAATGTCAGGTCCATCTCCGCCTCTAATTTGCGCGCATGGGCATATGCCTCGTCGAAAGTTTCGCCTTCCAGCACAACTTGGCCGCCCACGCTTTCGGTTTGCATGACCTTCACAGTCGGGGTTGTGCGCGGCATCACGATGGTGACCGGAACGCCCAGCCGCCGTCCATGATAACTGAGACCCTGCGAGTGATTGCCGGCCGACGCTGCTATCACTCCGCGCTCACGGCGCTTCGGGTCCATCAGCAGCAACGCATTCAGCGCTCCGCGTTCTTTATAGGCTGCGGTGAATTGCAGATTCTCGAACTTCAACCAGATTTCCGCACCGGTGATTTGCGACAAGGTAATGCTATGCATAGTCGGCGTATGCACCACGGCACCCTTGATCCGTTCAGCCGCAGCACGGATGGTCTCGATCGAGAGCGTTTCAATCGGCGCATCACATGGTGCATCAATGGCAGACGCAGCAGCAGGTTTGGTAATAGCGGGCGATTTCGCAGGGCTCTGGTTCATAATACAGCCGATAGGGGAATTGTTGCCGCCGGGAAACAGGCTATGGGAATTTCTGTCAATGGATTTGCTTTGCACCGCATCTTGCCCCATTCCGCGCCGATGATCGATCCCGCCAGCACTCAGGCCACCAACCCTCAGGCCCCTGATTTTCAGGCGCGAAAAATTGCCTTCATCGGCCTTGGCGTCATGGGAAGCCCGATGGCTGGCCATTTGCTCAGTGCCGGGCATCACCTGACCGCCTATAACCGTACCTCCGCCAAGGCTGCCTGTTGGCAGGCGCAGCAGCGGGAACGGGGCTATGATCCAGAGATTGCGGAAACTCCGTCCCAAGCTGCCGAGGGCGCGGACATCATCATTACCTGTGTCGGCAATGATGATGATATTCGTCACGTCACACTTGGCGAGCATGGCGCCTTTTCGGCTATCGCGGCGGGCGCGCTGTTTATCGACCACACAACCGTATCGGCCAACATGGCCCGCAACCTTGCTGCCGAAGCTGCCAGCAGGGGCTTTGCCTCGATTGATGCGCCAGTATCGGGCGGTCAGGCCGGGGCAGAGACCGGTAAGCTCGCGATCATGTGCGGCGGCTCCGCCGAGGCGGTCGCGCGAGCACGTCCGATCATGAATGTCTATGGCGCGCGGATCGTCCAGGTCGGACCGGACGGCGCAGGGCAGACTGCGAAAATGGCCAACCAAATGTGCATCGCGGGTATCTTGCAGGGGCTGAGTGAAGCGATCCGGTTGACCACCGCGGCAGGGCTGGATGCAGACAAGGTGCTGGAGGCGATCTCCGGCGGAGCGGCACAAAGTTGGCAAATGGAAAATCGCTGGCCCACGATGGTCAAGGACGAGTTCGACTTCGGCTTTGCGGTTGACTGGATGCGCAAGGACCTCGGCTACGCATTGGCGGAAGCCCGGCGCCTTGGCCTGTCCTCGCCCGTGACCGAGGCGGTTGACCAGTTTTACGCTGAGATCCAAGATATGGGCGGGGGTCGGCAGGACACCAGTTCGCTGATCCGCCGCCTACCCCGAGGAACTAATTGATGGACCATTTGATGACTGCTCGTTTTACTTATTCGCTAGCTGGTTTTGCGGCGGCACTAACACTGGGAATTTCTGCCCCGACTGCGGCCGATACGCTGGTTGACAACGTTCAAGGGATTACCATCGGCGAAAACGGCAAGGTGGAGCGTTTCACGGGCCTGTGGATCGACGATGACGGCAAGATAAAACTGGTTCTGAAGCGCGGCGAACGGCGCCCGAGCGGGGTCGATTTTCTGCTTGATGGCAAGGGTCAATATGTTGTCCCCGGCATGATCGACGCGCATGCACATGTCATGGGTATCGGATTTGCCGCACTGACGCTGGATTTGTCCGAAACTACTTCGCTGGCAGATGCGCAATCGAAAATCGCTGCTTACTCTGCAGAAAATCCCGCCCGCCGCTGGATTATCGGTACAGGTTGGAATCAGGAAAAATGGGGTTTGGGCCGCTTCCCGACCGCCGCTGAACTGGACAGCATTGTGCAGGATCGTCCTGTCTGGCTTGAACGCGTAGATGGCCATGCCGGCTGGGCCAATACTGCCGCACTCAAGCTCGCCGGGATCAATTCAGCCACCACCAGCCCGGCCGGGGGGCGGATCGAGGTCCTAGCCGGATCGAAACAGCCATCAGGCATTTTTGTCGATTCGGCGATGGGTTTGATCACCAAAAACCTGCCCGCACCGCGCCCGGAAGATCGGGATTTTGCGCTGCAGGAAGCACAGGCGATCCTGCTGAGGAACGGCGTTACTGCCGTCGCGGACATGGGCACCACCATCGAGGACTGGCAGTCCTTCCGCCGCGCGGGCGACAATGGTTCGCTGAACATCCGAATCATGTCCTACGCTGCCGGGGTTGAGGCAATGGAATTGATCGGCGGTCCCGGCCCCTCCCCTTGGCTTTACAATGACAAATTGCGGCTAAACGGGGTGAAACTGTATCTAGACGGAGCGCTTGGATCGCGCGGCGCATGGTTGAAGCGGCCCTATGCCGATGATCCAGCCAATCTCGGTCTGCCTTTCATGAGCCCGTCACAATTACGCAATCTCATGAGCCGCGCCGCCCTCGACAAGTTTCAAATCGCGATCCACGCTATCGGTGACGCAGCCAATTCTGAAGTATTGGCTGCGATCGAAGATATGTCAGGCACCTATCAAGGGGACCGGCGCTGGCGAATCGAACACGCGCAGATCGTCGATCCCGCAGAACTGGCCTTATTCGGCAAACATGGCATCATCGCATCGATGCAGCCGGTTCACCAAACGTCCGACCGCACAATGGCAGAGGCACGATTGGGCAAGGACCGGTTGAGCGGCGCATATGCCTGGAACAGTATCGCTGCCGCGGGCGCACCCTTGGCCTTTGGGTCGGACGCGCCGGTCGAATCGGTTGATCCCTTTGCCGGACTTGCTGCCGCGTTCACCCGGATGGACGCTGCCGGGCAGCCGTTTGGCGGCTGGCAGCCGCAAGAACGCGTGAACCGCGAACAGGCGTTATCTGCCTTTACCTATGGCGGAGCTTATGCCGGGTTCGCCGAGGGACGGTTTGGCCGTTTGATCAGAGGGGAGCGCGCCGATTTCCTGTTGCTCGACCGTGATCCGTTGCTGGTCAGCCCCGCCGAAATACGTGCGACTAAGGTGCTGCAGACGTGGGTCGGCGGAGAACGAGTGTATGATTCCGCCACGAAATCAGTCGGCGACTGACGACAAAATCGGCTTAATTAACGTTTCGTTGGGATATTTCAGCGATTACGTTCGTTGAGTTCTTGTGCAATTTCACCTGAACCGCCGTTCCGTTTGCGTTAAGGAAAAACCATTAGGTATACCTTGTCTCGATTCTAAACGACGAAAAAGGTGTCACAATTTTGGCACATATCGGCATTCGCACGACCTTTGGGGTTGCCACCCAAAAACAGCTGTCCTAAGAGGGGGCTGAGTTTAAACATATAAAGACGTTCAAGGAGTACAATCTATGAAGTTCCGTAATCTACTTGCAGCAACTGCTGCAATCTCCCTTGCTGCCTCCCCCGCACTTGCTCAGTCTTCGGTTAATGTGGACCGTATTTCGGCTCCTGTTGCTCAGGACGAAAGTGAACTTCAAGGTGGTCCCGGTATCCTTCTCGCAATTCTGGCTGCTGCAGCCGTGATTGCTGGCATTCTCATTATCGCTGACAATGGCGATGACACGCCAATCAGCGCTTAATTCTCTTTAAGCCAAGACATTAAGAACGGGGCCTTACGGCTCCGTTTTTTTGTGTGCGTTGTTGGTGTGGATTGTTCAACATGTTGAGAGGCGTTCCACCCTTGTGGGACCGCCCCGGTGTCTGTCCAATTGTCCTCACTCTGAGGAATCGACTGGGCTTTCCTGAACGTCCTTCTTCGCACGGCGTTCACCCAGCCACATGATCACCAACGAACCCTCGAACAGAAACAATAGAGGTATCGCCAGTATCAATTGCGATCCTGGGTCGGGCGGGGTCACTACTGCCGATAAGGCCACCACCAGCACTATGACATAGCGGCGCGCTCCGGATAGTTGCTGGCGCGTCACAATCCCGGCGCGGTTCAGCAGCAACAGCAAAACGGGCAGCAGGAAACTGATCCCGAAAGCCAGAATGAATTGCATCACAAGCGAGAGGTATTCGCCTGCAGACGGCAACGCCTCGATCTTTAGGCCGCCCGCCGTCCCCTCATACCCAAGGAAGAATTTGAACGCCGTTGGCATCACCACGTAATACGCCAGCGCTGCGCCAGCAACGAACAGGATCGGGGTCGCGATCAGGAATGGCAGAAACGCTTTCTTTTCCTTGGCATACAGACCCGGTGCGACAAATGCCCATAATTGATTGGCAATTATCGGGAAACTGACAAAGAAACCGGCAAACAACGCTACCTTCAGTTCGACAAAAAACACTTCATACAGTTGTGTGAAGATCAGTTGCCCCGTGCCCGGCGGAAATGCCTCTGTCAGGGGCCGCACCAGAAAGCCGAGAATCTCGTCCGCAAAATAAAGACAGACCGCAAATGCCGCCGCGAGCGCCATAACGCAGCGGACCAATCGCCCGCGCAATTCGATCAAATGATCGAGCAGCGGCGCCTGCGATTCGTCAATGTCTCTGAGCTTGATTGCCATAGCTGCCTATTTCGCCGCGGGCTTGCCAAGCGGCAACAGCGGTTCGTCACTATTTGGCGCAGGCTCGGTACTATCGGACGCAGGCTTGATGCCAATGGACTTCTCTACCGCCTCAGGCATCGTTGAAGCGCCATCGTCTGGTGCAGTCAGCGGGGTCATTTCCGCTTGCGCCGACTCAATTGCCCCCTCTGCAGACGCATCGCCCGGATGTTCGGCCATAATTTTGGCGTTCTGGTCGCGCCATTTCTGTTCCATGTCTTCCATTTCCGCTTCACGCACCATTGCATCGAAGCCGGTGCGGAATTGGGCGGAAACCCGGCGAATTTTGCCGATCCAGCGGCCTGCTGTACGCAATGCCAAGGGCAAGTCTTTGGGGCCGATGACCAGCACGGCCACGATCACAATGACCAGCAATTCGCTTGCGCCAATATCAAACATTTATGCGGCTCGCCTTAACGATCAAGGGCCAGAAGACAGCAGAGTATGAACTAACTTGCAGTGTCGGATTTTTCCGC
>JBBKWK010000079.1:0-3086 GCA_037968915.1 Pontixanthobacter sp. | reverse complement strand
GCCGCACCCACGCTGCTGCTTATTACGCTGGCGCTTACATTGCCCGCCGTTGGCCTGTCCTTTGGCAAGCTATTCGCCGAATTGATGCCAGTGGCATTGGCCTGCGGGGTCATGGCATTGACGGTCACCGTGGCGCAGACGATCATCGGACCATCGGAGCCGCCGTTGCAGTTGCTTCTGATAGTGCCGGTGGGAGCGTTGGCTTATGGCGCAACTATCTGGTTCGGGTGGCCTGCGCTGCTGCGCGAAACCTGGGCGATGTTACGGCAAGGAAAGTCGGTCCCCCTACCCGCGTAGATGCACATCTCCGCTTGAAGCTGAAGAGCTGGATTTGGACGCCAATGGACAAGCGTGGTAGGATGCACCCAATGCCGTAAGGTCACAATGCGGCCGCGGGAGAGCATCCATGATTTCAGCCCCCTTATTTACCGCTGCTTTGGCAGCCGGTCTTGCTGTGCCCCCGCAAACAATGTTGCCGCCAGCGCCCGACATCCGCGAAGCGATCGCGGAACTGCCACAAATCGACATCGACCCGGCCACAGAAATCCTGATTGGCACCCCAGACCGGTATGAGCGCATGACTATCCCAGTGACGGTCGAAGGGCAAGGCCCGTTTCGTTTCATGATCGATACCGGGTCGCAAGCAACTGTGGTGACACGGGGTCTGAGCGACCAGCTCCAGTTAAGACCGGTCGGGACAGCCACAGTGGTCGGCATGGCCAGCCGGGTTGCGGTCCAGTTGGTAGAGCTGAACGGTCTCGAATTTGCTGCTCGGGTATTCGATAATATCTCCGCACCCTTGTTGGAGGCGCGCCATGTCGGGGCAGACGGCATCCTCGGTCTGGACAGCTTGCAGGATATGCGGGTGATGATCGATTTTCGTGACGAAACTATTGCGGTGGATACGGCAAAGCGACTGGGCGGTAATTCGGGATTTGAAATTATAGTGCGCGCAAGGCGCAAACTTGGACGGCTCATCATTACCGACGCGGTCATCGACGGCGTCAGGACGTCGGTCATCATTGATACCGGCGCGCAATCCAGCATTGGCAATATGGCATTGCACCGCAAATTGCGCGGCCGAAATGGCGAGATAGTCGAGTCGACTGACGTCCACGGAAAAATATTGAGTGGACCACTCAACGTCGTTCGGTCCTTACGAATAAACGACATGCAGCTGAAGAATGCCTCCATTACCTTTTCCGATAGCCCGGCGTTCGAAGCATTGGGCATGGCCGACCGACCTACCCTGATATTGGGCATGGGCAATTTGCGGATGTTCGACCGGGTGGCGATTGATTTTGAATCCCGGCAAGTACTGTTCGATCTGCCGTCCAGCGCACCTATTCACCAGCCGATCAACACCAGGGGCCGCGCCACCAGGCTGTGAGTGCCCCTTAGAATTGCCGGCCAGAGGAGCACGCAAATGCTGATCGACCGGATCCTGCCCTTTGCGGAACCCATTGCGTAACGGGGCCCGGGGCACCAAATGCATCGCCGATGCCACCTGATTTTCCCACCCCGACCCCAGTCGATCACGATAGCTGGAAAACGCTGCGGCGCTTCCTCCCTTATTTATGGCCGAACGATAACTTTGTCCTGAAACGTCGGATCGTTATCGCAATGCTCCTCGTGCTGGCGGCCAAGGCCACCACCTTGGCGCTCCCATTCGCCTATAAGCGCGCGGTCGATGCGATGACCACGCCCGCCAATGCCGCAATGATGGTCGCAGTGGCGCTAGTGATGGCCTATGCGCTGGGCCGGTTCACCAGCGTGGTGTTCGATAATCTGCGCAACATTACCTTCGAGCGGGTCGGGCAGGATGCGACCCGGCAATTGGCGGAGGATGTCTTCCACCGGCTCCACCGCCTGAGCCTGCGTTTCCATTTGTCGCGCCGCACCGGCGAGGTGACCAAGACCATCGAACGCGGGACCAAGAGCATCGATACGATGCTGTATTTCCTGCTGTTCAATATTGCGCCAACGATCATCGAATTGGCCGCTGTAGCGGTAATCTTCTATCTGAATTTCGGTATCGGTCTGGTTTTGGCAACCGCTCTGACTGTTGTGGCCTATATTTCCATAACCCGGTGGATCACCGAATGGCGCACCAAACTGCGTGCCGAAATGAACGATCTTGATGGCCGCGCCCATTCCCGCGCAGTCGATTCGCTCCTCAATTACGAAACGGTGAAATATTTCGGCGCGGAAAGCCGCGAGGAACAGCGCTATGCGGTATCCACCCGTGCCTATGCCGAAGCGGCGATCAAATCAGAAAATTCGCTCGGCCTGCTCAATATCGCGCAGGCCCTGATCACCAATCTGCTGATGGCAGGGGCGATGGGCTACACTGTCTGGGGCTGGAGCAAGGGGCTGCTTACAGTCGGCGATCTGGTGTTCGTGAACACCTATCTGACCCAGCTGTTCCGGCCGCTGGATATGCTTGGCTTCGTCTATCGTACGGTCCGTCAGGGCCTGATCGACATGGCGGCGATGTTCCAACTGATGGATAGTGAAGTCGAAATCGAGGACCGCCCTGGCGCGCCAGCATTGGCAATCAAGCAGCCGACTGTCACCTTCGACAATGTGGTGTTCGGTTATGAGCCAGACCGTACGATACTGCACGGTCTGTCATTCCAAGTCCCCGCCGGCGGGCATATTGCGGTTGTTGGGCCATCGGGCGCGGGCAAAAGCACTATCGCGCGGCTGCTGTTCCGTTTTTACGATCCGTGGTCGGGCCGTATCCTGATCGACGGGCAGGACATTTCCGAAGTCACACAGGAAAGCGTGCGCGCCGCGATCGGGATCGTCCCGCAGGACAGCGTGCTGTTTAACGATACGGTGGGCTACAACATAGCCTATGGCCGCCAAGGCGCCTCGGACGAGGATGTGCTGGCAGCAGCACGGGGCGCAGCGATCCTGCCCTTCATCAGAAAACTCCCCAAGGGATTCGATACCGAAGTGGGCGAGCGCGGCCTGAAATTGTCCGGCGGCGAAAAACAGCGGGTCGCGATTGCGCGCACCCTGGTCAAGAACCCGCCGATATTGGTGTTGGACGAAGCCACCAGCGCGCTCGATTCCCGCAC
>JBBKWK010000078.1:0-2743 GCA_037968915.1 Pontixanthobacter sp. | reverse complement strand
AGCCGAAATCCAAGCATCGCCAGCTGGATCGCCAGAGCCGCAAGAGTGAGAAAATCGTATCGCGGCAAGGCGGCGTTATCGGGATACAGCAGATGCGTGCCCATCAACAGGGTGAGCATTAGTCCGCCAAACAGGCACGCCCAAGCTTGCTTGAATCCAAATAACAGGAATTCATAGAGCCACGATTGCCACCCTGCCTGCGGACTGTACGCCTCCAATCGGGCGCGAATGCCGCCAAAGCGCGTCTCAGCCAGATTGTTTCCAGGATTTGTCACATTCCGGGGCATTTTTACTGTCGGGCCTATATAAATGTTCGGCCCCTCTTAGAACAACACCAAGGGAATTATGAAGCCCAAATCTGTACTGCAATCGACCGCCAACTTACTCGTTTAAAATAATCTTAAGCCGATCGTAAGGATGATTGGGTTACGCGGAGTGCAATAAAAAAACAGAGGTCAAAATCAATGAAACACGAAACTTTTGGCAGTGCAGTGCCCAGCACCATCGACCTGATACCGGAAAGCTGCGGCGAAGTGATCGTGGGCTGTTCCGATGTGGCGGGGATCGTCCAGTCGGTGATCCAATCATCCGAGAAATTACGTGCTGAGCATGGCGCCCTGCAAGGCACTGTTGCCGAACTTGAAGCTGATCAACGCAAAGTTTCCGAAGCCAGCGATGAAGCCCGCCTGCTGTCAGAGCGTGCCATCGAACGGCTAGGTCAAGGGACAGAGATGATCCAGACATCGCTCGGCCGGATTTCCGATTTGCTCGACCTGGTTGATACTTTATCCCAGCATGTGACCGGTTTTGCCGCCGCGATGGAACAGGTTCGACGCTGCTCACAGGATATCGACCAGATTGCCGAAACAACAAATATTCTCGCGTTGAATGCCACCATCGAGGCAATGCGCGCGGGTGATGCAGGCCGCACATTTGCGGTGGTGGCAAGTGAAGTGAAGAGCCTCGCCAACGATACGCGCAAGGCAACCGAGGAAATCGGGCGAACGATCGATACTCTGGGGGGAGAGGCGGAACGCGTGATCGCCCAGATCGAGACCGGCGCCGAGGCCAGCCGCGAAGCGAAGAACTCTGTCGTTCAGATCGAACAGACCATCAATGGGGTTGCTGATTTGGTCGAGGAAGTTGACCGGCAGAACGATCAGATCGCCCGTTCGACCAACACGATCAGCGGACATGTGCACCGTGTGCAGGATGTCCTTGAAAGTTTCGATGCAGCAGCTCGCCAAAACGAGGGGAAACTCGAGACCGCCCACAGTCGGATGAACGGCCTTGAATTGACCGCCAGCGAAATGTTCGACGGGATTGTCAAAGCGGGACTATCTCCCAAGGACAGCGAGATGGTTGAACGTGCACAATCGGTTGCGACAGAAATCACCGAACGGGCTGAGGCTGGTTTGGCGAGCGGAAGCCTGTCGATGGAAGTCTTGTTCGATCAGAATTATAAGAGTGTTGAGGGAAGCAATCCGCCACGTTTTCGAACTGGCCTGAGCGACTGGGCCGATAAGAACTGGCGCCCGGAGCTGGACCGGGTCACTGCGCAAGGTTCACCGATCCGCATGTGTTCACAATCGGACATGAAAGGCTTCCTGCCCACGCATGTTACCGCGCATTCGCGCCAGCCAACGGGCGATCTCGGACATGACACGGAATTCTGCCGCAATGGCCGCATCTTGTTTGACGAGCTGGATCAGAAAGCGAAACGCAGCACCGCGCCTTACATGATGGCAGTGTATCGGCAGGAGGGGGACGGCCAGAAATATCTGGTGGTGCGTAACGTTTACGTGCCGCTGATCATCAACGGGCGGCGTTGGGGCGATTTCGAACTGGCCTATTCATTCGAAGATTAAATCCGGCGCCTAGCCGCCTTGGCGGCGCGACATGAATGCTAGCCGTTCGAACAGCATTACGTCCTGCTCGTTCTTTAGCAGCGCACCATGCAGCGGTGGGATAGCCTTTGCCGGATCGCGTTCCTGCAAGACTTCCAGCGGCATATCTTCGTTGAGCAGCAATTTGAGCCAATCGAGTAATTCCGAGGTGCTGGGCTTCTTTTTCAGACCGGGTACTTCGCGGATTTCGTAGAATATATCCATCGCCTTGGTCACCAGAATCTTCTGGATATTCGGGAAATGGACGTCGATTATTTCGCGCATTGTGTCGCGGTCCGGAAACTTGATGTAGTGAAAGAAGCAGCGGCGCAGGAATGCGTCGGGCAGTTCCTTTTCATTGTTGGATGTGATGATCATGATCGGGCGTTCTTTCGCCGTAATCCGCTCCTTCGTTTCATAAACGTCAAAGCTCATCCGATCGAGTTCCTGCAGCAGATCGTTGGGGAACTCGATGTCGGCCTTGTCGATCTCGTCAATCAGCAAAACGGGCAATTCGGGGCTGGTGAAAGCCTCCCACAATTTACCCTTCTTGATGTAGTTGGCAATATCGTGGACCCGCTCTTCACCCAACTGACCATCGCGCAGCCGGGCCACCGCGTCATATTCATACAGCCCCTGCTGCGCTTTGGTGGTGGATTTGATGTTCCATTCGATCAACGGCGCGCCCATCGCCTTGGCCACTTCATGCGCCAAAACCGTCTTACCGGTGCCTGGCTCCCCCTTGACCAGCAGCGGCCGCCGAAGGGTGACCGCCGCGTTGACTGCCACTTTGAGATCTTCGGTTACAATATAAGATTGGGTGCTGTCGAAACGCCCGGCCGTCTGCTTGGTCATGA
>JBBKWK010000077.1:0-6394 GCA_037968915.1 Pontixanthobacter sp. | reverse complement strand
GCGATTGTGGTAGTAGAGCGGATTATTAAGCCAAGCGGGGGCTTTGACGTCTTTTTCCGCTTCCGGGATCAGCGGCGTATAGGCGTATGCCGGGTCGGTCAGCTTGGCGAAGTTCTCTTTGGTTTGGACCTCGTCACCCAGAAACCCGTCGTTGATCGGCGCGCCGTCGGGGCCGAGCTTACGCGAATAGGGAAAGTCTGCACGGTTGCGAAAGGCATAGCCAGCCGCGTCGCCTTCGGCATAACGGATCACATCAGCGGTGTGGTTGGTGATAATGTCCATGTACACCTTCATTCCGCGGGCATGAGCGGCTTCGACGAAGGTCTTGAATTCCTCATTGGTACCGAAATGTGGATCAACGCTGGTGAAATCGGTCACCCAATAGCCGTGGTAGCCCGCGCTTTCATTGCCCTCAGGCCCCTGTACAGGTTTGTTCTTGAAGATCGGGGCGAACCAGATCGCAGTGATGCCCAATTGCTCCAGATAGTCTAGCTTCGCGGTCAGTCCGGAAAGATCGCCGCCGTGGTAGAAACCCTTGTTTTCAGGATCGAACCCGCTGGTTAGGCGCTCGTCCGGATAGCCCCCCAGATCGTTGGCTGCATCACCATTGGCAAAGCGATCCGGCAGGACGAAATAGACTACTTCATCCTGTGGCGGACGATCGCGAAAAGCCTGCGCGCCTACTGCTGGCGTGCTAATCTGCTGGCAGGCGAGCAAGGCCGCTGGCAGCATGGCGGCAAGAGCCAAGTTTCTGCGTTTCATCAGGCAGTCTTTCTGTTGTCGTGAGGCATGCAAAAAGCACTCAAGAATTCGACATGGCCCGGCATCGACCGGACGGTCTGTGCATTGCGCCTCTCGATCCGTTCCATCATCTGCGCAAGTTCGGCGCCGTGCATGGTGTTGGCGATCGGGTTCCAGCTTTCGGGCATGACATCCTGCCCGACAAAAACCTGCAGCCAACCTTGCTCGGTAAACAGCTCTTCATGCTCGCGATGAATAAAGCCGCTGTCCTTGAATTGGTCGATTTTCGCGGTGAGCGTTTCCGGTAATTCCATCGCGCGGCATCGGTCCCAGAATGCTTCACCATGGCGGCCATTGGCGCGGTAATGCAAGATCAAGAAGTCGCGGATGCGGGCCCATTCGAATTCTGCCTGACGATTGAATTCAGCGATAATCGCCGGGTCGGGTTTTCCGCCAGATTTCGGGCCTGGGAGCATTTGCAGGAACCGCGCGAGCGACGATTGGATCAGATGGATGCTGGTCGATTCCAGCGGCTCCATAAATCCAGCGGACAGACCCAGCGCCAGACAATTACCGACCCAATGCTGTTTACGTGTGCCGGTGGTGAATCGCAGCTGACTAGGCTCCGCCAACGGCTCCCCGTCGATATTGGCGAGGAGCGTTTCGAGCGCTTCGTGATCCGACATGAATTCGCTGGAATAGACATGGCCATTCCCAATTCGGTGCTGCAGCGGAATACGCCATTGCCATCCGGCATTGCGCGCAGTCGCTTTGGTATAGGAGGTGAAATCGCCCTTGGTCTGGCACGGCACCGCGACCGCGCGGTCGCACGGGAGCCAATGCGTCCAATCCTCGAAACCGGTCTCTAGTGCGCCGCCGAGCAAGAGGCTGCGGAAGCCGGTGCAGTCGATAAAAAAGTCGCCTTCGATGGTCTGACCACCCTCCAGCGTGACGGACGCGACCCCGGCTGCGCTGCGGGTAACATCGCCCACAATACCTTCGATCCGCGTGACCCCGCGTGCTTCGGAGTAACGGCGCAAATAGCCCGCATAGAGGCGGGCATCGAAATGATAGGCCCACGGCATTTCAGGCGTCTGTTCGCCCGGTTGTGGCCGCCACATCTGCATCTTGAGCGCGCGGCCTGCCTGCTCGTTGAGCGAATAGGCGCTCAGGCTCTTCGCTGTCTCGGCGGCCCTTGCCCGCAGCCAAAAATGATGGAACGGCAGCACTCCGGCAGGATGGCCGACATTGCCGAACGCATGCATATAGCTGCGACCCTCACCGGCCCAGCCGGCAAATTCTATACCCAATTTGAAGCTTCCGCGAGTTTCGCGCAGGAACTCGGCTTCGTCGATCCCCAGTCCAGCGTTGAACAAGCGAATTTGCGGGATGGTTGCCTCGCCCACGCCGATTGTTCCGATGGCTTCGGACTCAACCAGGGTGATCGCGCGGTCGGTAAAGCGGGACAATGAAGCAGCAGCCATCCAGCCTGCGGTTCCGCCGCCGACTATGACTATACGCTGCATATTGCTATCCGTCATATCCGATCCTGTTACTTGGCCAGTTCAATCCCCGCCTTGTGCCCTTCTTTACAGGCTCCGGTCAAAGATAGCGCAGAAGGAACAGCCCGAAAGCTGTTCGCCCCTGCCGCCGTTTCAGATCATCAGAACCTGTAGGTGAAACCAGCGAGGAACCGGCGACCATATTCCTGATAATCGATCACTGCGCGTGGTTCAGGCACGTTGAACTGCGACACGAACGGTGCGTTGGTCAGATTTTGACCTTGTAGATAGATCGACAGACCATCCAGCGCGCCGCCGTCAAAATCATAGCCGATCTGCGCATCGACAATGGTTTCCGCCCGGGCAAGCCTCCGTGTCGGCGAACCGCCGAAGCCGGTAAAGTCGGCCAGGAACTCCGAACGATATCGTACGCTGCCGCGTGCATTGAAACCGTTCTTTTCGAAATAGGCCGTGCCATTTGCAACCCATTCGGAATATCCTGGAATAACGTCGGTGTTACCGTTGGCATCAAGTATCTTGGTTTTGGTGTATCCGGCACCGCCCGTGACTCCGAACCCGTCGAGAGCCGATGCGAAGATATCGAACGGAATAGTAGCGGAAATCTCGGCGCCGTAGAAATCGCCGCCACCTGTGTTCACTTGCGAATCCAGAGTGCCGATGGTGGTTGCAGGAGTTTGTCCGGCAGGGGTCGGGAACGCCGAATAATCGAACACAACCCGCGAATTATCGATGTAGTTCACGATGTCTTTGTAGAACAGCTGCAGCGCGACAACTCCGGCACCATTGGCGAAGTACTTCTCGATATTGAAATCAACTGCATTGGCCCGGTAAGGTTCGAGCAATGGGTTGCCGCCGCCGCCGCTGATGAACGGCGCGAGGCCGGTCGGGCTGTCGGCAACATTGTTATTAATGCCGTAGCTGATGGCGACCCTTAGATCATCAAGGCGCGGGCGCTGGATTTGGCGCGATGCCGCAGCGCGGAATACCCAGCCACTGTCCAACCGGAGCGATAGGTTGAGACTGGGCAAGATATCCCAGTAATCAGAGCCAAGCGATACGTCGAATTGTTGGCCGTTTGCAAACACCAGCCCGCTTGACTGCTGATTGGTGCCAATCGCCTGTACACCAAAATTACCCGTCAGCATGCCTGCTCCCAACTCCTGTTCGATATCGAACTGGAGATAGGCGGTCATTAAATCTTCGGTGATGCTGTAAGCCTTGGCGGGAATGTCGTTTGACAGGTTCCGGTCAAGTATCAGCACGCCAGTGGCAATCACGTCGCGTGCGTCATAACTTACGATTGGACCAAGGCCGAGATAGCCGAGGTCGGTTGATCGGAGCAACAAATCGGCAGGAATGGCCACTTCCGTTGCGCCATTTGCGGGCGAAACGAAGAATTCATCCGGCGTCAGGCTCTTGTCCCGATCAGTATAACTAAGACCTGCCTTGACTGCAGAAAGGAAGCCGTCGAGCTCCTTCTCGACACCAACGCGGTATTGCTTCAGCTCGTCTTTAACGATCCGGTTGTTGTAATAACCGGCCTGGACCCGGCTTCCGCCCCAACCAAGCGGATCGGTCAGGAATATCTGGCTGGGATCGCTGTAATCGAGGGTTGGGGTAAAGCTGGTGCCATTGGTGTCAGACTTGAAGCCGATTGTATCGGTTGCGCCAACGCCGACATTGTAGCCGGTGCCAGAATAGCTTTCGATGCTCAATTCGTTGCGATCGGTCCGTGAATAGCCGAAATCGAAAAACGCGCTCCAGCCGTCATTGCCTTCGTGCTTCAGATTTAGTCCGCCCGAATAGAGATCGGCTTGACGTTGAAAAATATCGTTGCGAACAACGCCTTCGACATTGGTGAATGTGCCGGCGTCAGCAAAGCCTCCAAATGGGCCATCGGTAACAGTCGCAGTAGCTGGGTTGAACTGAGTGCCGAATGCACCGAAGCCAAGGGGTAATTCGATGCCGCGCTTGGATTGATCGTCATCGAAATTCGAATAGAAACCGTCGACAGTCAGCATCAGCGTATCGGTGATCGCTGCCTGAAAAGTCCCGTTGACTCCGAACCTTTTGAGCTGGGTCGAGGTAACAAAGCTCTTCGAACCGCCGATTACGAATGGGCTACCTGCTGTGCCGTCTCCGGCATAACCCCAGGCATTGAACTCCTGCAGCTGGTAGGGTTCGTCAGTATAGGCTGCGGCCAGCGCGATGCCGATGGTGTCATCAGCGAACTGATCGACATAGGTTGCGTTGACGCGGTAGCCGATGTCTTTCGAACCGGCATTGAGGGCGCCAAGATCTGCGTAGGAACCTTTGGCGCCGATTGCGAAAACCTGCTCATTGGTTTCCAGTGGGCGGATTGTGCGCACGTCTATTGTACCAACCAGACCTTGACCAACCAGGCTGGCGGATGGCGTCTTATAGACAACTACCTGATTAACCACTTCGGAGGGATATTGATCGAATTCAATTGCGCGATTGTCACCGGTGGACGTCTGCTCGCGGCCATTAAGCAGCGTCTGCGAAAAGTCTGGGCCAAGGCCGCGAATGGCGATCACATTGGCGCGGCCATTGAGGCGCTGAGAGGTCACACCGGGAAGGCGGGCAATCGATTCGCCTATGGAATCGTCAGGCAACTTACCGATGTCCTCAGCCGTTACCGACTCGACGATCAGGTCGTTGGTACGCTTTTCATTAACCGCGGATTCGAGAGCGGCTCGGAAACCGCTGACAACGATTACATTGCTCGTATCTTCGTCTTCTGCCGGATTATCAGCTGCGGTAGCGTCCTGCGCGAAGGCAGTCTGCGGTGCGAGGCCGGCAGCAAGCGCGAACGCCAATGCCGAGCCACTGATACCTGCAGTCAGAAAATTGCGTTTTACCACGGTAGTCTCTCCCAATCCGGCCACTCTGCGGTGGCTCCAGCCCAAAATCAGTAACGCGCCCTTTTGGTACGCATTGAACCTGTTGCGATCCCGCCTCTCGGCCCGATTTATACTTAGCGGAAGGGGGCATACGTATGTTTGTGCAGCGCAGCAGAAACGACTGTGGCGATCTTGCACCATTGGGGACGATGCCCCTGCCGAGGGGTTTAAAGTGGATCAACGAATTGCGAATCCGCAAAATTTAGGGCAAACAAATTTTGCGCAGGAGAACCGCGAGAGCAGAAAATGAGCTGAAATGGCCCGTAAGGCGTCTGACAGACCGACATCATTCGACATCGCCTATCGGGCCGGTGTGTCGCAGCCAACTGTCAGCCGTGCGCTGCGGGGCGACAAGGCCGTTAGCGCCGCAACCCGCGCCAAGATCGAGGCCATCGCCCGCGAGCTAAATTATACTGTCGACAAGAATGCATCGTCGCTCAGGTCCCAGCGGGCCAACACCATTGCGATGCTGTTTTTCGAAGACCCGACTGAAGACGACAGCATGATCAATCCGTTTTTCCTGTCCATGCTCGGATCAATCACGCGTGCCTGCGCCAATCGCGGGCTCGACCTGCTGATTTCCTTCCAACGGCCCGAAGATGACTGGCACACCACCTATCAGGACAGCCACCGCGCCGACGGGCTGATCCTGCTTGGCTATGGCGACTACACATTATACCAGCAGCGGCTGGAAGAGCTCATCCGGCAGGGAACGCATTTCGTGCGCTGGGGATCGGTTCGTGATGACAATATCGGCGCCACCGTCGGGTCGGACAATTTCGGCGCAGGACAGGAGGCCGGCAAGCATCTAATTTCCCAAGGGCGCACAAAAATCGCCTTTCTGGGGCAGGCCGACAAGGGTTATCCGGAATTCGCCGATCGGTACGGAGGCCTGTGCAAGGCATTACAGGACGCCGGGTTGGTGCCGGACCGCAAATTGCTCAAGAGAGCGCTGACCAGCGAAGCGGAAGGCTATGCCTCGGCGCAGCGCCTGATAAAGGAAGGGCATGAGTTTGATGCCATCTTCGCGGCCAGCGATCTGATTGCAATCGGCGCAATGCATGCCCTTGCTGATGCAGGGATTGCAGTGCCTTCGCAGGTTGCTTTGGTCGGTTTCGACAACATCCCTGCCGCCAACCATACCAATCCGCCGCTGACGACCATGGTGCAGGACATTCGCGGTGCGGGCGAGCTGTTGCTGGAAAG
>JBBKWK010000076.1:0-22174 GCA_037968915.1 Pontixanthobacter sp. | reverse complement strand
CTGGCGAAGATCGGCGGCTGGAGCCGGTCTATGCGGGGTTGGTAACCGATCAGGCGCAAGTCGACGCTATCGTGCTGGGATTGGTCGAGAAATATGACACGCAGTTGCTGCCGTGGCTTGACGGGCCCCCTCAAACCAATGAAGCGGGTCGGTCATGGGCCTTTATGAGCGGGCTGAAATGGCTCTCCCAGCGCTTGGGGCCAAAGTTCGCACTCTATGAGTTAGGCGCGAGCGCGGGCGTTAATACCATGATGGACCGTTATTATTACGATCTCGGCGGGGTAACTGCGGGGCCAGAGGGATCACCGATGCGGATAGTTCCCGAATGGCGCGGAACGCCGCCACCCGACATGCCGGTGCAAATTGTCTCGATCCGTGGCTGTGATCAGGCGCCGATTGATCTGCGCGATCCGGCCATGGCGCTGAAACTGAAGAGTTATGTGTGGCCCGAGGTCAGCCAGCGGATCGGACGGATCGATGCGGCAATCGCATTGGCTGCTGAAAAGCCGCCGCGTATTGCACATCAGGATGCCGGAGCATTTGTTGACGAGATTCTGGCAGCGGCGCCGCAGGCCGGGGTGACCCGGGTGTTGTTCCATTCCATCGTCTGGCAATATCTGGCGCAGGAAACCCGCATTCATATCGAAGCCGCGATGACAGGTGCGGGGGCAGAAGCGACCCCGGAAAGCCCGCTGGCATGGATTTCGCTGGAGACAAACCGCGAAACTTTCCGCCACGAATTGCGTGTCCGGTACTGTCCCGGCGGGGAGGAGCCGCAATTGCTTGGCTGCGGCCATCCGCACGGGGCATGGGCAGAATGGTTCTAGCGGTCAGGGGTCCTAGCGGTCAGGCGGTCCGTTCCAGAAATTCCTCCAGCGCGGCGTTGAATTGGTCGGGCGCTTCCCACGGCACGAAATGGCCACAATCGGGGATCTGAACCAGTGTCAGATCGTCGATGATATCGTCCAGCCCTTCAAGATTGGATGGGGGCAGGGCCAAGTCGTCCATCGCCCAAATTACTAGTGTCGGGATGGTCAGTTTGGGCAGAACCAATGGCTGGTAATCGGCGGGCAATTCGAATGGCGCATCCATCGGCGGCACTACTATCGGGCTACCGCGATACCAATTAAGCATCGCCATCGCGGTGTCGGGGTTGGCCCAGTCCTGAAACAAGGCGTTGCGTTCGGCATCTTCCATCGCGGATGGGCGGTCCCATTTCACTTCCTTGAGCAAAATTGCTGTCAGTCCGTGTTCGCGAACCAGCGCGTCATTATTCGGGTCGCGAAATGCACGAATATATTGGCTTGAGGCGCGCTGTGCCGGGTCGCAATAGAGTAATTTCTGGAAGATCGCTGGATGCGGTGCGTTGGCCACTACGGCGCGGGTCACCCGCCCATTCATTTGGCCGCCGAGCGCCGTCCCCCACGCAATCGCGCCGCCCCAGTCATGGCCTATGATAGTGAAATCGCCGACCCCCAATGCGTCCGCCAACATGAAGATATCGCCGATTAACTTGTCAGGAGTGTAACTGGCAAAATCTTGTGGCGCGGATGACCCGCGGTAGCCGCGCTGATCGGGCGCAATGCAGCGGAACCGATCAGAAAAATGCGCGATCTGATGCCGCCACGTGCGGTGCGATTCAGGAAATCCGTGGAGAAAGATCAACACCGGTCCGTCGTCATTTCCGTTTGTGGGACCAACATCCACGACATCCAGCTCGATACTATTAGGCAGTGCAACGCGCCGCTGTTTCATGGTGATTATCCCTCCGCTTCCATTTTTTCGATGTAGCCCTTCGCAACCATGCCGGCGACCCGATCAAACATAGCATCGGGAGTCCGCCGCGATTCGCCAAGTGCCAATTCACCGCCGCGCGCGACGATGATTTCCCGCTGACCGGCGGTTATTCCGGAGACAATTTCCGCCGCGGCTTCATTTGCTGGAATGCCCTCTTCAATTGCCTTGTCAGTCTTGCCGCGCTTGGTGCCATCGGCGCTCAGAGCATTGCGCGAAACATTGGTCGCAACCGATCCAGGTACGATGACATGGACGGAAACTCCCTTGTTGGACAATTCGCTGCGCAGGGCATCAGCGTAGCCGATGAGTCCGTGCTTGGCCGCGCAATAGGCGGTCCTCATCGGGATGCCGACCTTTCCAGCGACGGAGGACATAAACGCCAAGGCGCCAGAACCGCGCTCGACAAAATGTGGTAGCAAAGCCTGCGTCAGCGCAATCTGAGCGGTCAGATCGATGGCGATGATATCGTGATAGACCTGCATATCGGTCTTCACAGCCTGAGAACGCTGCGAAATTCCGGCATTGTTGACCAAAATATCTATCCCGCCGGACCACTCCAAGGCCTTAGCCACAGCATCATGCATCGCAGCTTCGTCCCGGACGTCGAACGCAAGTATCAGGCTCTCGCCGCCGAGCTCCTCTGCGACTTCGTCAAGACGGGTGCCGTTGCGGCCCGATAGGATAAACCGCGCGCCCTGCTTGGCCCATTCGCGCGCGAGCGCTTTCCCGATGCCGGAGGATGCGCCAGTGATCCAGATGGTTTGCCGATCTAAGGTAGGTACATTCATGGTTCGCTCGCTGGGTTCGTTTGCGTGGGAGTTATATTCAAATTTCCTAGGCGTCTGGGCGCACTAGGAAGGTTTTCGGGCATACAGCGCATTTTGATCTAGTTGATACAACGAGGTGGAGGAAACCGAATTCCGCCATACAAGTAGATTGGCGGCAATTGCCGAACACATTCTCAATCCTCGAACCGGCTTTCCTCGCGCAATTTGAGACCTGCGGTCTGAAGCGGGCTGGTCGCGTGTTCGAATTGCAGCGGGGTCATACCTGTGAAGCGGCGAAACTCGCGGTTGAGGTGGGATTGATCAAAATAACGGAGTTCGGCGAAATCTCGTTCGCTCGGGCTGCTGAAACCTCGCATGGCGGCGGCCATATCAAGGAAGCGGCTGCGACGAAGCACTGCTTTGGGAGTCAAGCCGAAGGCAGCACTGCAGCGCCGTTCAAACTGGCGGACAGAGAGACCGACCACCGCCGCAGCATCTTCCACGAGCATAGTGCTGTCTTTACGCGCGATTGCCTCGAACAGCGCCATTTCCGGGTCAATATCCGGTTTTCCCAGCTCGCCAATCTTTTCCAGGATTGCGGATTCCATCGCTGCAATCTTGACTTCATCTGAGCCAGCCCCCTCAAGCGCCGGTAAGAGATTTTCTGACAATGATCCCCAGACTTCGCGTAGCGGCAGCAGCCTGTCCGTAAAGTCCTTGTGCGAACCGGTGAACAACGCATGCCAGCCGCTGGGTCGAATGGCAAAACCAACTACGTTGAAGCTGCCCTGCACGCGCACTTTGAAAGGTTTTTCATTCGCCCCGAAGAAAAGCGTTCGGCCAGGACGAGACCATTCACCGGGGGCAACTTCACACTTCCAGTCTCCCTCGAGCAAGCAGCGTACGAACGCGGTTTCGGCGAGTAGAAAATCCTCGATCACCGTGTCGCTCGGCAGCTTTGCCTCAAACACGTAATACCGCCGGATGTAGGGCGCGAGTGCAGCCGAAGGATGATAAGTTCGCGACAGCAGCATCAGTTACATCGACCCCAATGGCGCATCTGCAATCCCCCACACTCTGTTATTCACCGGGAGCCGTCGCCTTAATTGCCAGAGCATGGACTCGATTACCGGGTATGTCACCCAGCGATTTATTCACCATCCGCTGCCGGCTCAGGCGCGACTGGCCTGCAAAGGATGCGCTTTCGATCATAATCGTAAAATGCGATTCGCCGCTGCCATCGTCGCCCGAATGGCCCGAATGTTTGGCACTGTCATTGATCACTTCGAGCTTGGTCGGAGCAAAGGCTCGCTCAAGAATTTGCTTCATTTCCTGCTGCACGCTCATTCAAATTTCCCTTTTTGCATTTGCAATTTCTCTAACCCACCCCATCCTAAAGGGCCATGCGCAGTGCCAGATTTCACGGACGGTTCGAAACCGAAGGTCGGCAATGCCATGCGGCGGGTTGCCGCGAGGTCGGCGAATTTCGCGCACCCGGGCCACGTGGTTCCAGTTTTGACGGGCCGGGTGATTACCGCTGGTTCTGCCTCGACCATGTCCGCGAGTTCAACTCTGGCTATGATTGGTTTGAGGGCATGAGTGCGGATGAAATCCTCGCCGCGCAATCGCCTGTCGCCGGGTGGGCGAGCACCGCACGGGCATTCCGTGTCGATGAAATGAACGATGCGATGCCGCGCTGGGCTGATTATGAAGACCCGCTGGAAGCCATCAACGCCCGGGCTGCCGGAATTAAATCGCGCGCCAGGCAGCGCTATCAATCGATGGGGAGCGACACCCAAGCTAACCGGCGATTTGCTGCTGAAGAAGTTCAGGCGCTGCAGGTTCTGGGGCTGGATATGGAGATCGACCGGCCCAAATTACGGCGGCGCTATACTGAACTGGTGCGCCGCTACCACCCTGACCGCAATGGCGGTGACCGCAGCCATGAAACGCGTCTGGGGCGGGTTGTTGAGGCCTATCAATTGCTACGGAAAAGCCGCGCGTTGAGTTGAATCGGGCGCTGGCCTGAATTATTCCTCGCAAAGCGCCTGCAATTGCTCTGCCACGGTACTCCAGCCGTCGTGGAACCCCATTTCCAGATGTTGCTGCATGGCTTCTTCGGTCCAGTGCCGGGCGACAGCGGTATACCGCGTCGTGTCCCCCTCTGCCTCGATTGCCCAGATGCCGATCATGAAGGCTTCTGCAGGTATCAAGCCCGGGGCAATCGCATCGGTGAACGCAAAATGGCGGCCCTCGCTCCATGCCAGCACCAGTCCGGGCGTGCGCTGCTCTTCCCCGTTTGGTCCATGCAACACCAGATTCGAGACACCCCCAGCGCGCCGGTCCAGTCGCACCACTTCCGTGGTCCACGGTTTCGGACACCACCATTCCGCCAGCCTGTCCGTCATTACGTGCCAGACATGCGTGGGCGCTGCGTCGATCAGGCAGGTGACAGCGAGTTCATGCATCGGACTTGTACCTCAGATTATTTTATTGACGGAGATGCGATCAGCCGCGGGCGGCCGCCTCGATTTTTGCGACGTCAATTTTACCCATGGTCATCATGGCATCGAAGGCACGTCTGACGGCATCCCGGTCGGTGGCGGCCAACGCGCTGGTCAGAACGCGCGGGGTAATCTGCCACGAAACCCCCCATTTATCCTTGCACCATCCGCAGGCACTTTCCTTACCTCCATCCGCCACGATCGCATTCCAGAGCCGGTCGGTCTCTTCCTGACTGTCGGTATGGATTTGCAGCGAATACGCCTCGTCCGGTGCAAACGCCGAACCGCCGTTGAGCAGGACATAGGGTATGCCGCAAATCGTCAACGTTACTGTCAGCACATCGCCGTGCTTACCGGAGGGATAGTCGCCCGGCGCACGCATGATTTCGCCAAGGCTGCTGTCCGGAAAGGTGGCCGCATAAAATCGGGCAGCCTCTTCAGCTGCCGTATCGAACCACAGACAAACGCTCGCCTTATCGTTCATGCGGGCAGCTCCTCTATCAGAGCCATGTCGATGGCCTTGGCTGACTTGTAGGCATCACGGGCGCGCAATCGTTCGGCATAGGCCGAAAATGCTCCGCGCTCGGGCAGGCTTTTGAACGAAAGCCCCCAATCGACCTGGCTGCCGACATAAACGTCCGCCATAGTGAACCGGCTTCCGCAGATATAGTCGCTGTTTGACAACGCCTTCTCCAGACAATCCACCGTGAGATCGTAACTGCCAAAGCCTGCCATGCCGCTCTTGCCCTCCGGTACTTGCCAGCCCATTGCCTGCGCGACAATCGCCTGCTCCAGCGGCCCGGAGGCGAAGAACAGCCAGCGGTAGTAATCCGCGCGCTCTTCGTCACTTGGTGCAAGTGCCGGCGCCGAGGCGTCCGCAAGATAAGCACAGATCGCCGCGGCTTCCGATACCACATGGTCATGCGCGCCGTGGTGATGGATCACCGTGGGCACCTTGCCCATCGGATTGGCAGCCAGCAGTGCGGGGGACTTGTTCGCCCAATCGACGAACACAGTGTCATAATCCGCGCCCGCCTCGTGCAAAGCCCAACGCGCGATCTGCCCGCGGCTCATCGGATTTGTGAAGAAGGTGTATTCGGCCATGGCTCAGCTTGCCGTCCGTTTGCCAATCAGAGCAAACATTGCGCCCTGTGGGTCCATGCCTTGAACGATATGTTCGCCGCCGGGAACTTCCATCGGACCATTAATGACCTGGCCGCCATTTTTTGCGATATATTCGGCGGCACGGTCAATGTCGGGCACGCGGAAGTAATAGACCCAAATCGAAACGGGCATCTCGGCAGGTTTTTTCATGACCGCGCCGAGCGTGTAATCATCTGTGCCGAGCATCTCGTACAGGCCCATCTCGCCCATATCCATCTCGTCCTTTTTCTCCCATCCGAACAGCTTGCCGTAGAATGATTTGGCACCATCTGGATCGGTGGTGACCAGTTCGTTCCAAGCGCAATGGCCCTCGCGAGGTTCGTATTTTGCGAAGGATTCGCTGCTGCCCTCGGTGGGCTCCGGTTTCATGATATAAATCGGTGCGCCCTGAGGATCGGCCACAAAGGCAAAGCGGCCCACGCCGGGAATGTCGGCCGGTTCCATCATCACCGCGCCGCCAGCATTAGCGATGTCCTTGGCTGCAGCATCAGCGTCGTCGACCGCCAGATATCCGGCCCAGAGTGGGCGCGCACCGCCTGCGGCCATTTCCTCGCTGAGGGGCATCAAGCCGCCAACATTTGTCCCGCTCTTGGAGAACATGCGGTAATCCATGCCCTCCATCCCGCTGTCGGCAAAGTCCCACCCGAGCAAGGGTCCATAGAATTTCTGCGCGGCATCGGCATCACTGGTCATCAGTTCGTACCAGATAAAATCGCCTTGATTGTCTGACATCATCATTCTCCCAATTGGATCAGGCCAGCTCGCCCGCGCTATCGAATACCGGCACAAATCCAGAAAAGATCATTCGTTTTCCGTCGAACGGCATCGGCCCCAACGCGGCAAAGCGTTCGTCTTCTATCATCCGTTTATGGGCATCGTCCCGGGTTGCCTTGTCGGGATATTCAATCCACGAGAATACTACGTTCTCTCCTTCCTCCACTGCGACGGCACGGAAGAAATCGGTGTGTTCGCCATGTTTCAGATCATCACCCCAACACTCGACCTGCCGGATCACCCCGTAATCCTTAAAGATCGGCCAACAGTCTCGTGCCATCTTGAAATATGCGTCCTTCTTGTCCTCCGGAACGGGGACCAGAAATCCTTCCACATAAGTCATGCCATTTCTCCACCTTACGGCGACTCGGAGCGCCCAATTGTTAATGGGGGTTGTAGCATAACTGGCGCAAATCCGGTTAGTTTTGCCGGAAAGCCCACCGTAAAGTGCGTCCGATCGTTTGCGCTGCAACCCGGGCAGGTATGGCGGTTAGGCCGGGTTTTCTGAGGCCCAGCATCGAACGGGCATAGGGCGGTAACAATTCGACTGCCGCAGTGCCGATCATTTGCTGGACTGCGATGGGCGCTCCTGTGGGCCGCTGGGTCAGCACCAATTGCGCGATCTCCTTTGCCTTTGGTGAACTCTTTAGCTGGGGCCGCATTTCGCGTAGCATCCGTTCGGCCTCGGCTTTGGTCTCAGGAACTGGGTCGACCCCTAATTTTCGGGCGATCAGCGCAAATTGCCGGAAATATTCGTCCTGCTCGGCATAGGGCATATTGGGTCGGACATAGCGTAGATAGCCCTCCAGAAAGCTGGTCGATTCTGCCAGGTGCACCCAGGCCAGTGTCTCGGGTGTACGGGCGGAATAGGGTGTGCCGTCGGGCAGGGTGCCGTGCACCCGCTCGTGAATCCGGTTGACCCGGGCAATCACTTTTTCCGCTTCGCTGGCGTCGCCAAAAGTGGTGACGGCGATAAAGCGCGCCGTGCGCCGCAACCGTCCATGCATGTCGGCGCGGAAATCCGAATGGTCGAGCACGCCCTGCAGCGCATGCGGGTGGAGCATCTGGAGCAGCAACCCGCGCACGCCGCCAACCATCATCGACACCACATCGGCATGAACCATCCGGATCGGCGAATCGCGTTCAAATAACGCATTTTCTGATAACGGAACCGGTTGCTGGCCGCCTTCCACATCGTTGAACACCGCGCGAACGCGGCCGACCAGTTGCTTGCGGATTTTCTCGGAGGGACGGGGAAGCAGCATCACCGCGCAATATAGGGTTGTGCGCTAGGAATGGAATGTTTCGCAGATATTGCCTGCTGTGACTGCTTGCAGGCCGCCGCGCTGGCGTATAGGCGTAGCCGCGCAATGAACGACACGACCAAAAGCTTCGACCCTTCCAGCAAACCTGCTCTTTCGGCACCTGACATGGAAGTCAGTGTGCGGGAAATGTTCGGTATCGACGTGGATATGATGGTCCCCGCCTTTTCCCAAAGCGACGAGCGGGTTCCCGATTTTGACGAGAACTACGTGTTCGATCCGGACACTACGCTGGCGATCCTGGCGGGATTTGCGCATAACCGCCGGGTGATGGTGCAGGGCTATCACGGAACGGGTAAATCCACTCATATCGAACAGGTCGCGGCACGCCTCAAATGGCCGTGTATCCGAATCAATCTGGACGCGCATATCAGCCGGATCGATCTGGTCGGGCGCGATGCTATCGTGCTGCGAGATGGATTGCAGGTCACCGAATTTCGCGAAGGGCTGCTGCCGTGGGCGTTGCAGCATCCGGTGGCGCTGGTGTTCGACGAATATGATGCGGGCCGTCCCGATGTGATGTTCGTGATCCAGCGTGTTCTAGAGGCCGAAGGCAAGCTGACTTTGCTTGACCAAAACCGTGTTATCCGTCCAGATCCGGGGTTCCGCTTGTTCGCCACTGCCAACACGGTTGGTCTGGGCGATACCAGCGGGCTGTATCACGGTACCCAAGCGATCAACCAAGGCCAGATGGACCGCTGGAATATCGTGGTGGCGCTGAATTATCTTCCTGCTGAAACCGAACAGAAGATTGTTTCGGCCAAATCGCCAAAAACCGACGCCAAGATCGTGGCGGACATGGTCAAGGTGGCAGACCTGACCCGCCAAGGTTTCATGAACGGCGATATTTCTACGGTCATGAGCCCTCGGACAGTCATTACCTGGGCGCAAAATAACGATATTTTCAAGGATGTCGGCTTCGCGTTCCGCCTAAGCTTCCTCAACAAATGTGACGAGGCGGAGCGGATGCTGGTGGCAGAGTATTACCAGCGCGTGTTCGGCACCGAATTGCCTGAAAGCGTCGTCGGCAAAGCCTAAGCTTCTTCAGGCATCATCAGGATATTCATGATCGCGGTCGCTATGGGGCGGCTGCGGTCATTCTGCCATGCTTCAACCGCAATGTTGGCATTACGCCGTCCGAGCTTGGTAATCCGCGCTTTGGCATAGCTGCGCTGGGGCGTGCCGGCGGCGAGAAACTGGACTGTAATGTTGATCGGCTTGAGCCGGTGGGTGCGGCCCAGCTTCGCCAATTCATGGCGTAGCAGAGCATAACCAGCGGTTTCCAGCAGCCCGCTGATCGCTCCGCCGTGTAAATGACCGGGCCGCCCTTCAACCTCGCCGCCAAATTCGAAGGCCAGCACCGGTGCGCCGTCCTCTTCCTCTTCGTGAAGCACGAGACCCAATGAGTCCGCATAAGGCGTAAGCGCTATCTCAGGCATTGCGCGGATCCCCGGCAATGGACATGAAAACGCCGGCAATATGCGCGACGGGATCATCCGGTTCACCGTCATGCGCGATGCCGCGTACAAATGCGGCGGATCGGGTCACCTTGTAACATTCGGCGCGCCCGATCACTGCTGCGCGTTCCTTTGCCGGGCGCTGGTAATCCACCCTTAGGTCGAGTGTCGCGATAGGCGCAAATTGGCCCATTCTGGTCCAAATTGACAGGCCTGAAGCCATGTCCATCATGCTAATGATGGGCCCGGATGCCAGTACATGCCGCTCCGCTTCCGCCAGCAAATCTTCGCGCCACGGTAGCTCCAGCTCGGCCCAATCATCGCCATGAGCCCGATATTTCAACCCAAGCCATCCGGAGTGGCCATGCTTAAGCAGCATTGGCGCTGCGCGTTTTGGATCGAAACGTTGGGTCTGCTCGGTCATCCGGCTGCTCTGACAAGTGACCCCATGCTTTTCAATGTTTTAATTTCACGCGGACGCTCCCACCCTCCAGCTAGAGCGCGGCGGTGCGCAAGGTGCCCGCAGTTAATGGAGTGATTTAATGAATTTACCTTCGATTGACCTGTCGGCTTTGCCTGATCTTGGCCAACTTACAGGCACATTTGGCAGTCTGTCCGATCTGGCCAGCGCCACGACCGATGACCGGATCGTGATGCTAATGGTGTTTCTCTACGAAGCGTTGCCACCCGAAGCGCTGCTTTAGGGGTCAGAGCGATGCGAGTTGATTCCGCAGCGCATCGCGCAAACAGCGCTGGAACAGGCCAAGACTGACTGGCGTCAAATTGATGAAAACAGTCAAATTTTTGACGAGCTAAGCCGTTTTGGTCGGGGCGATGATCTGGTTGATTGCCCCGCACTTCAGAAGGAATTTATTGACCCTGAAAGAGCGGCTCGATTTGTTCGCGGACTTGTCGATTCTCTTCTCCCCAAGATGACCGAACATCCACTGGGACAAATTCCGTTTCGGCATCAACATTCGGGCGGCATGGCAATTATGCAGTTGGCAGCTGCGGGTGAAGCGGCGATATCGTTGGTGATGTACGAGCGGCGCGGAAGCGGCGCCAAGCCTCAGACGATCTGCTTTACTGATAGTGAGCGTCACGAAATTGCGCTTGCCGGGACCGGTACACTGCAGATTGCACGTCGACAAAACGCTTCGACGGAGCGGGCAAAACTACGCATCCAGCCAATGGAGATCAAAGCCGGCCAAAGTCTATCGCTGCGTGGGATGTTCGAAACCAAATTTACCGACCGGGTCGAAAGCAGGCTGGTGATCCTGCGCCTTAGCCGAACGGCATTGGCGCCGCAGCCTAGTCTTGAATTTCGCCTGTCAGATGGTTCGTTGATCCATCAGGCGTCGGGAGACAAGCGAGATAGCGGCCATGAGATGCTGCTGTCCTTGCTTGGCCGAATGGGGCGCAAAGATGCCGCGCCAGTGATGGCTGAAATGGTCAGGGAAGGTAGCGACCACCTACGCTGGCAAGCAATCCGTGAATGCTTGGCGCTGGACACCGCAATCGGTTTTGCAGCGCTGTGCGAGATTGCCCAAGATCCGGAAGATTCGTTGTCCGCAATTGCTGGAACACTTCGCGCCCAACTGATCGAAGCGCACCCGCAACTCGCTGTCTGGGAGGAGAGCTTATGCCCCGTCTGATTGACTGCCCATCACTAGAAATCCAAACTCTGGCGGACACTATCGCTGCCATTGACGAGGCAGGCTTCGATGCCCGCGATGAAGCCAGCATTGATCATGCCGCGCTGTGTTTACGGCAATTGGGTAATGACCCGGAATTTCTCGGCGATCTAATCCTTGATCAATTGCGCGGGCGACACCGCGAAACCGCGGATGGCAGTGCCTATGGCGCGCAGTCGATCATGCTGTCTGGCATTACCAACGGATATTTTTTGCGGGCCAATATCTGGCCATCACGGCAGGATTACGCATTTCGGGCCAGCGGCGGTAACAGCTTCGTTTATGGCACGCCGCATGACCATAATTTCGACTTTTTGACGCTTGGCTATTTCGGCCCAGGGTATTCGAGCGATTATTACGAGTATGATTATGAGGCTGTGTCCGGCTGGCAGGGCGAGCAGGCGGGATTGCGATTTGTCGAAACAAGCACACTCTCACCTGGCAAGATGATGCTCTACCGTGCCCATCTGGACGTCCACAGCCAATTGCCGCCCGAATCCATGTCCGTTTCGCTGAATGTCATGGGCATTGATGCGGCGCAGGGTTGGCACGATCAATATCGCTTCGATCCGGCGAGCGATACGATTACCGCTATACTGAACCCGACATCGACCGAGACTTTTCTTCGTTTGGCAGTGGGGTTGGGCGGCGCAGAAGCACGGGATCTAGCTGAACAATATGGACAAAGCCACCCGAGCGACCGGATACGGCTGGCCAGTTATGAAGCACGCGCATTGCTGGCGGATAGCGCAGGACAGGACACTTTGTGGCGGGAGGCAGAAATGTCGGGCAGCCGGATGGTGGCGATGGAAGCCAAAGCTCGGCGCCATGAAATAGCCTAGATCACGCTGACTAGATCACGCTACCTGCCATCGCGTCAATCGCGCCTTGCAGGAAAATTGCAGCGGCGTGGCTGTCGATCCGTTCGGCGCGTTTCTTGCGGCTGAAATCCTGCCCGATCAACGCGCTTTCCGCGCTGGCGGTGGACCAGCGTTCGTCCCACAACAGCACCGGCAATTCGAATTCGGCCGAAAGATTGCAGGCATAGGCACGGCTAGCCTGCGCGCGCGGGCCTTCGCTGCCATCCATATTGCGCGGCAGTCCGATCACCAGACCCCGAATGTTGCGCTCAGCGATCAGCGCGGCAATGGCTTCCCGATCGCGCCCGAACTTGCCGCGGGGCAAGGTCTTTCCTGCGGTGGCAAATTGCCAGCCCGCGTCGCACGTCGCAGTCCCAAGCGTTTTGGTGCCCAGATCGATCGCCAGCAAGGCGCCGCCATCGGGGAACTCATCGCCAAAATCGCGGGCACTGTCGGTGATTATTGTGATGATTTCCATCCAGCCACCCGGCCTGCGACATTCTGGTGCAGATTTTCCCAGAACAGGGGAATGTCATACACGTGGTAATTATTGCCCGGCAGCACCGCACTGCCCATTTGCGGAGGGTTACCGATCAGCAGAATACCGCTCTTGTCACAGCGGGCCGGAACCGCACCGGGTACCAGTTCGCCGCTCGACATGTCTCCGTTGGGAACAAGGGTACCGAAATTCTGGGCTAATTGCGCCGATCCTCCGATACCGCCGGTTAGTGGGTTGGTGCACAGGATTTGACTGTCGCCGCGCGGCTTCCCGTCGAAACCAATTGATGTGCGATAGCTCTCCAGCAGCAGGCTTGGATCGGCCGGTTCGGCAAAGCTGGACCAGCTCATGATACAGCCTGATTGATCCGCGGTTGCGCAGGCGGGAAAGCCGAGTGCGGGCAAATCATGCTCGACCGAAATTGGCCAGCCAATCGCATAGATGGCCGCAACCCGGGGTGCTATATCCTGTCCGGCAATTTCTTCGCGCAGCAATTGCATCAGATGCAACGACCCTTGGCTGTGGCCAGCCAGCACGATCGGAGTTTTGGGATCGACACTTGCGCGGAACACGGCAAAGGCCTGTTTCACGTCGGCATAGGCGGACTTCAAGGCAGCCTTCGCCTCGGGCGAATCGGTCAGGAACGCGCCAAAGGTGGCCTGCCGGTATTTCGGCGCCCAAATTTCGCTCGCTTGATTGAACGGGCTGGCCATGCCTCGCAAGTAAATCCGCGCAATCCGCTGCGATTCTTCATCGTCCAGCGGGGCATTCCATTGGGTCCGGTTGATAAAACTGGTCGGATGCACAAAGAACACCGCATATTTCTTGTCAGCATCGCTCACGGGCGGTTCGGTGCGCTCAATTCCTCGGGTGGCGGGCTGCCAGCGCGACGGATCATCGGTTCCGATACCGGGCCGGGAAAACCACATGTCGGGATCGAGATAGGCGTTCTGATCAAGCGGTTGCTGTTCCACAAATTCGCCGCGCGGCACCATCGCAAAACGGGTCAATTCGGTTGACCAGATGCTGAGCGCAAACCCGCCCGCAATCACCAGAATGATGATCGTTGCAACAATGTACAGGAATTTACGTGCCATCGGGCATTAACCCTTCTTCATCCGTAAGTTGATCGTTTTGCTCTGCTCGACGTTCCAGCATCACCTTGATCATAGCAAGCATCGGATCAGCTAAAAACAGGCCGAGAATTCCGAACAATATACCCATGATGAGCTGCGCCGCCAGTACCAGCGCCGGCGCGAGATCGACGGTTTTCTTGGCGATCAACGGGATTATCACATACCCGTCGAATGTCTGGACCAGAAAATAGACGAAGATTGTATAGATGCCCATATCGGTTCCGCCGGAAAAACCGACCAGCACCATCAGGACGCCTGCGATCAGCGCACCGATATTGGGGATAAACGCCAGAAGGCCAGTCAGAATGGCTAACAAGGCGGCCATAGGTACGCCGTAGAATGACAGCAGCACCCAAGTGAATATGCCTTCGAACACCATTCCAACCAACCGCCCGGCCATCAGCCGCCGCATCGTCGCGCCCATTCTTGATGCAGTAATGTAAAAGTCAGACCGCCGATGCTTGGGCAGCATCCAAGCGAAGCCGCGCTCGTACAGATCAGGCTCCACCGAAATGTAAATGCCGATAATGCCGACCAGCAATAATGTCGTTAAACCGCCCAGAATTCCGCCAATTGCGCGGGTCACGGTGCCGACGCCGCTCATCAGATTTCCAGCCAGATTCTGGACGTCCTTCTGATCAATCGCAAAACCTTGGCCGTCCAACCAGACGATGGCTTGACCAAGCTGTTCTTCGATAATTTGCGGCAATTGTGCCGCTTCCTGGGAGATTTGCGAGCCCGCATAGGTAGCCAGGCAGACGAAGAACAGAACGGTTAGCAGCAGGACAATCGCAACCCGCCACAAGCGAGCAATTTTTAGCGCACGGCCAATTAGCCGGGCACCGCCGTCGATCATCGCTGCGAACACCATCGCTCCGAAAATGACCAACAGAGACTGCGATATATAAACCGCAAGGATGACCAGTCCGATCACTACGGTCCAGACAAAGGCCCGCTTTGCTTCGAAGCGCAGTTGGGTATCGGTTATGCTCGTCGGGCTGGACCTCATATCCGGCGCTTCGAACTCCGCCTCGCGCGCGGCGCCGGATGGATTCTTGTCGTCACTCATTCGGATGCCCCACCTGTTTGCATATTCGTCTTGGCAACTTTCACCTTCGCTGGACGCAGGGTGGTCCAGGCTCGGCCCTTGCGCAAGGACGTCCACCAACTAACCGGATTCCAGGTCGTGGTTCCGTCGAGCGAGAATGTGATGAATTCCGCGCGTCCGCCTATGTTTTCCAGTGGAACCGGACCGCCCAAGCCGGTGCTAACTAATGCGTCGGCCGGCGCTGCCAATGCGCGGCTGTCCGACGAATGGTCGCGGTTGTCACCCATCAGGAAAACGTGTCCTTGGGGAATGGTAATTTCCGGGTAATTATCCAGGTCCTGATCTTTGTGGTCGATTATCAGATAGGTGGCGCCATTTGGCAAAGTTTCGCGATAGGTTGGCATTTCGCAAACCTTCACGCCCGACTGCTTGGTAATCGCCATGCCTGGATAGTCGTATTCGTCACAGGTGTTGTTGGGATCAATCGGGATATGGATTGCCGGTTCGACCGCTTGCGGCACGGGTACACCGTTCAAGATAATCTGTCCGTTGACGACCGCCAACCGGTCACCCGGTAGGCCGACCACGCGCTTGATATAATCCACATCGTGATGCGGCGGGACCGGCACAACGATATCGCCATATTCCGGTGCCGCAGGCCAGATTCGGGTACTGCTGCGCGGCAACACATGAAACGATGCAGACACCCACGACCAGCCATAGGGGTACTTGCTGACCACCAACCGGTCACCTTCGAGCAGGTTCGGCATCATGCTGGGGGAGGGGATGTAGAACGGCTTGGCGACAAAGGTGTGAAAGACCAGCACCGCCAACAGCATCAGGGCAAGGCCGCGCAATTCCGCCAGCCAATTGACTTGCTCGGTGTCGTCGCCACTCGTTTGAGAATTCTTGTTTTTCAACTCGTTTGCCACTGCATTGCTACCGGGAATCATGATGTACCTGAATTTAGAGCGGAACTGCTTCGATAATCACGAAGGCCTGCGCCCATGGATGGTCGTCTGTTAGGGTGAGATGAATGACCGCCTCATGGCCCGACGGGGTCAGTTCCGCAAGCCGGTTCGCCGCACCATTGGTAAGTGCGAGTGTGGGCGCGCCAGAGGGTGCATTCACCACGCCGATGTCTTTCATATACACGCCGCGATAGAAACCTGTTCCGACGGCTTTGGAAAAAGCCTCCTTCGCTGCGAAACGTTTGGCATAGGTTCCGGCGCGGGTGAAGGGGCGCTTGGCCGCTTTGGCGCGCTCGATTTCTGTGAAGCTGCGGTTTTCAAACCGCTCTCCATGCCGGTCGAGCGCCTTCTGGATGCGCTCGATATTGCACAAGTCGGAGCCGAGACCGATAATCATAAGGGATTGCTCACGCGGTCCACCGCGAGCCTGCCGTAGGGCGCGCATCATCCATCAGATCACGCATCCGCCGCACCGCCGCTTCCAGACCGACAAAAACCGCTTCACCGACCAGATAATGGCCGATGTTGAGTTCTGCCAATTGCGGGATCGCGGCAATTGGTTGGACATTTTCATAGGTGAGCCCGTGACCGGCATGCGGCTCGATCCCGTTTTTCACTGCCAGCGCCGCCATGTCGGCGATACGCTTCAATTCAACAGCCCGCTGTTCGCCCTCCGCATGGGCATATTCGCCAGTGTGGAATTCCACGACCTGCACGCGGAGACGCATTGCGGCCTCCAGTTGACGCGGATCGGCTTCGATGAACAGGCTGACGCGAATGTCTGCGTCGATTAGTCGAGTAACTAACGGCGCGAGCCGGTTGTGCAGGCCCGCAGCATCCAATCCTCCCTCGGTGGTCCGCTCCTCGCGGTTTTCCGGCACGATGCAGGCGGCGTGGGGTTTATGGCGCAGGGCAATTCCCAGCATTTCCTCGGTCGCGGCCATTTCGAGGTTGAGCGGCAAATTAGTCGCGGCCTGAATACGTTTGAGGTCGTCGTCGCGAATATGGCGCCGGTCTTCGCGTAAATGCGCGGTAATCCCGTCCCCTCCGACAGCGGCGACGATCTCCGCCGCGCGGACCGGATCGGGATGATCCCCGCCGCGCGCGTTTCGAATGGTGGCGACATGGTCGATATTGACCCCGAGACGTAACCGCGAAGCCATCTACTTGCGGGTTCCGGGCTTGGTAACCGGAACAGCTGCCAATTCTGCCGGCAATTCATCCTCCCCATAGGTCGGGAAGGTGATCTGCACGAGCGGATAGAACGGCACGTCGAACGTCACATCATTGGCAGTGCGATCCACCACAGCTGCCAATGCCACCACTGTTCCGCCAGCCTCTGACACTGCGATCATTGCTTCTTTGGAGGAAAGGCCGGTGGTGACGACATCTTCGACCAGCAGAACTTTTTCCCCAGGCTTCAAATCGAATCCCCGGCGAAATTCGAAAGTGCCGGTCGGACGTTCAAGAAAGATCGCTTCCTTGCCCAGGGTCCGGCCCATCTCATGGCCGATAATGATACCGCCCATCGCCGGGGACACGACTTTGTCGATTTCCGCCCGCAATTCGCGCGGGATCTTTGCAGCAATGGCAGAGGCGAGCCGCCCGGCGCGCATCGGGTCCATCAGCACCCGCGCGCATTGCAAATAATGTGCGCTGTGGCGGCCGGAGGAAAGTTTGAAATGCCCCTCAAGCAAGGCGTCGCTGGACCTGAAATCGGAGAGTACGTCTTCTTCGGTCATAATATCTATCTTGCCATGTTGCGCGCAAATCTGCGCTCTGTTCGATTACAAGCAACCCCCGTTGCGGAAATTTCTCCTAGAAGCGCTTGAGGGTGGGGGCAAGCATGCGTATAGGCGGCACCATAACGGTCCGCTTTTGGATCACTATTGGCTGTTTTAGTCGGTTTGAATTTTAACGGAAAGCGTCGGATTGATGAATTTCGGTACCTGGCCCCAGCGGGCTCTGACATTGGTAACCACCCTTTCAGCTGCGGCATTGCTGGCGCTCGCGCCACAAGCCGTCTCGGCCCAGAACGCTACGGCACCCTTGCCGCCAGCAGCCTCCGCGCCTGTGCTGGAACAGACCGAAGTGGCTTCTGCCGATGCGGCTGCAGTCGATGCGGCCCCGGTTGAAGGCACGTACAAACCGCTCGGCACGGACATGATCAAGGGCCAGCCGACCGACAAGGGAATCACTTTCCAAGAACAATACACCGACGATGGTGAATTCGCTTTATGGATGCATGATGCGATTCTGCTGCCGGTAATCACCGTGATCAGTCTATTTGTGCTTGGCTTGCTGCTGTGGGTTGTTGTCCGGTTTAACCGCCGATCGAACAAAGTCGCATCGAAGACCACGCATAACACCTTCATCGAAGTAATCTGGACCGTTATTCCGGTGCTGATTTTGGTGGTTATCGCGGTTCCATCGATTACCTTGCTGGCGCGGCAATACGAATCGCCGCCCGCCGATGCGATAACAATCAAGGCGACCGGCTATCAATGGTATTGGGGTTACACCTATCCCGACAATGGTGGTTTCGAAATTATCTCGAACATGCTTTCTGATGAAGAAGCAATTGCCAATGGCGAGCCTAAGATGCTGGCGGTGAATAACCGCATGGTTGTGCCCGCCAACACGCCTATCCGCTTGCAAACCACCGGCGCGGACGTGATCCATGCTTTTGCAGTACCGTCTTTGTGGTTTAAGCTCGATGCGGTGCCCGGCCGGCTCAATGAACGTCTGCTGACGATCAAGGAACCCGGCATTTATTACGGACAGTGTTCTGAACTTTGCGGCGCGCGCCATGGGTATATGCCCATCGCGGTCGAAGCGTTGCCGCGTGCCCAATGGGAAGCTTGGGTTCGCGAGCAGGGCGGCACGGTCGCCGGTGATGCAGTTGAAGAAACTGCAGCTCCGGCAGCCGCAGCACCAGCCGCGACGGATGAAGTCGCTGCCGAAGCAGCCGTAAGTTAAATTCGAAGCCAACGCTCGTTATACGATTATTTGAAGGTTAAGAGGCACGCCATGGCTACTACCGCCGATACATTCCAGGCTCATACCGAAGATCATGGTCACCATGATGCCGATCACAAACCGGCGTTCTTTGCACGCTGGTTCATGTCCACCAACCACAAGGACATCGGTACGCTGTACCTGATCTTTGCGATTTGTGCGGGCATCATCGGCGGCTTCATCTCTGGCATTATGCGCATGGAACTGGCTGCGCCTGGCATTCAGTATCTCGGCTATTGGGTCAGCCTGATGGGCGGCGAGGCCAGCTTCGATGCCAATCTGCACATGTGGAACGTGCTGATCACCGCGCACGGTCTGATCATGGTGTTCTTCATGGTCATGCCCGCCATGATTGGCGGCTTTGGCAACTGGTTCGTGCCGCTGATGATCGGTGCGCCGGACATGGCCTTCCCGCGAATGAACAACATCTCATTCTGGCTGACCGTCGCCGGTTTCTCCAGCTTGATGTTTTCTACCTTCGTTCCCGGCGGTACGGGTTTGGGCGCAGGGATCGGCTGGACCGCATACGCGCCTTTGTCGACGTCAGGCAGCTCGGGGCCAGCGGTCGATTTCGCAATCTTCTCACTTCACCTTGCAGGCGCTGCATCGATCATGGGTGCGATCAACTTTATCACTACCATCTTCAATATGCGTGCGCCGGGGATGACCCTGCATAAAATGCCGCTGTTCGTTTGGTCGGTTCTGGTCACCGCATTCCTGTTGCTATTGGCGTTGCCGGTGCTGGCTGCGGCTATCACCATGCTTCTGACCGACCGCAATTTCGGCACCACTTTCTTCGATCCCGCCGGTGGCGGCGATCCGGTGTTGTACCAGCATCTGTTCTGGTTCTTCGGCCACCCCGAAGTGTACATCATGATCCTGCCGGGCTTCGGTATGGTCAGCCAAATCGTAGCGACCTTCTCCAAAAAGCCGGTGTTTGGCTATCTCGGGATGGCTTATGCCATGGTTGCGATTGGCGTGGTCGGCTTCGTCGTGTGGGCACACCACATGTACACCACCGGCCTCGACGTAAATACGAAGATGTATTTCACCGCGGCCACCATGGTGATCGCAGTGCCAACCGGGGTGAAGATCTTCAGCTGGATCGCGACCATGTGGGGCGGTTCGATTGAATTCAAATCACCGTTGGTGTGGGCGATGGGCTTCATCTTCCTGTTCACTGTCGGCGGCGTAACCGGCGTGGTTCTGGCCAATGGCGGCGTGGATGATGTGCTGCATGACACTTACTATGTGGTGGCGCATTTCCACTACGTTCTGTCGATGGGCGCAGTATTCTCGCTGTTCGCGGGCTTCTATTACTGGTTCCCGAAAATGAGCGGCAAGATGCACAGCGAATTCCTCGCGCATCTGCACTTCTGGGTGTTCTTCATCGGGGTGAATGTTATTTTCTTCCCGCAACACTTCCTGGGGATGGACGGCATGCCGCGCCGGATCCCGGATTATCCAGAAGCATTCGCTTATTTCAATCAGGTTTCGTCCTATGGCTATATGATCATGGCGGCTTCGATGGCGATCTTCTTCGTCAATCTGGCCTATGCGTTCATTGCCGGTAAGAAGGCCGGAGACAATCCGTGGGGCGAGGGCGCGACGACGCTGGAATGGACTTTGTCCAGTCCGCCGCCTTACCACCAGTTCGAAACCCTTCCGGTGATCGAGGATCACCATGACTATCACGATCACCGCCAGGTAACGACCTGAGCAATTTGTCGCCCGATCTAATGGGCGGCGGCGGAAAAAGGGGTGGGGGTGCGCCGGTTGCGGTGTGCCCCCATCTTTCCGCAAAATCGAGGAGTAGGCCGTCAGGCTTGGACGCATTCAGATGACCACTGCTGCACCCATCAACACCCCGGCACTTCCGGCGGATTGGCGCGATTTCTACGCGCTGACCAAGCCGCGAGTGATGAGCCTGGTGATCTTCACCGGACTGTGCGGATTGCTAGCCGCTCCGGGTTCGATCAATCCAATCATCGGTTTTACCGCAATCCTGTGCATCGCACTGGGCGCGGGCGGCGCGGCGACGCTGAACCAATGGTGGGAAGCCGATCTCGACGCCGGGATGAAGCGCACTGCCGGAAGGCCCATTCCCGCTGGCCGGATGAAACCCACGGATGCGCGGGATTTCGGGATTGCCCTGTCGGTTGGCTCGGTGCTGATCATGGGACTGGGTGTTGGTTGGCTGGCTGCGTCGATCCTGCTGGTATCGATCATCTATTACGCGGTCATTTATACCATCTGGCTGAAACCGCGCACGCCTCAGAATATCGTCATTGGCGGCGGTGCAGGGGCGTTTCCCCCTATGATCGGTTGGGTCGCGGTGACCGGCGATATAACGCTGATGCCGGTGTTGTTGTTCGCGATCATCTTCATGTGGACGCCGCCGCATTTCTGGGCGCTCGCGCTGTTTATCAAGAGCGACTATGCCAAGGTCGGCATTCCGATGATGCCAGTAGTGCGCGGTCAGGTTTCGACGCGTCGACAGATTTTCGTTTATTCGTTGCTGCTGGTTCCCGTTGCTGCCGCGCCATGGTTCATCGGCGGTACTGGAGCAATTTACGGTGTTACCGCGCTAGTCCTGTCGTTGATATTTCTCGCGCTTTCTGTGTCCGTGGCTACCCGCATATCTGCCGACGGTGACGCTATGAAGCCAGAAAAGCGGATGTTTGCCTTCAGCATCATCTATTTGTTCGCCCTGTTCGCCGCGCTGGTGGTGGACCGGGTCGCTGCTTACCAAGGATTTGTCACATGACACCCGAAGAACAGACAGAATTCCGCCGCCGTCAGAAGAGCCGGAATATGATGCTGGGCGGTGTGCTCGTATTCTTCGCGATACTGTTTTACGCGATCACAATTGTCCGAATTGGTGACTGAATATGACGACCGCTACAATTAGTCAGAAGAATGTCCGGGTAGGTCTGATCGCGTTGTTTGGCGCGCTGGCAATGCTGGGCATGGGCTACGCAGCGGTGCCGTTGTACAAATTGTTTTGCCAAGTGACCGGCTTCGGAGGCACGACCCAGCGCGCAAGTGTTCAGGACGCAGGCCTGGCTGAACGCATGGCGGCCAGTTCCGGTGCAAAAGAAATCTCAATCCGTTTCGACGGCAATACCGCGATAGACGTCCCGTGGACTTTTCACCCTGAACA
>JBBKWK010000075.1:0-4469 GCA_037968915.1 Pontixanthobacter sp. | reverse complement strand
CCGTGAATACCGAACACGTCGAGCGCATCGTCATAGCCGAGCTTGTTCTTGAGCTTGGATACCGCGAAATACGCCACCACCGATGCAACTATGCCGAGCACAATCGCGCCAAACGGCCCACTATTACCGGCAGCCGGGGTCACTGCGACCAAGCCGGCAATAGCACCCGAGCAGAAGCCCAGGGCGGAGCCTTTGTGACCCGCAAACCGTTCCATCATCATCCAGGCGAAGGCGCCCGCAGCAGTCGCAACGAAGGTGTTGATCATCGCAAGTCCGGCAAAGCCATCAGCTTCAAGCGCGGAACCGGCGTTGAAGCCGAACCAGCCCACCCACAGCAGGCCGGTACCGATCATGGTCATCACCATCGAATGCGGCGGCATGGGTTCGGAAGGATAACCTTTACGCTTGCCCAAGACCATCGCCAGCACCAGTGCTGATACACCGGCATTGATGTGCACAACGGTGCCGCCAGCAAAATCGAGCGCGCCCCATCCAAAGATCAGCCCGCTGACGCCAGCATCGCCGCCGTCATACCATACCATGTGAGCGAGCGGGAAATAGACAATCGTCAACCAGATTGCAGTGAACAGCATCGCGGCGGAGAATTTCATCCTTTCAACCGTCGCACCCAAAACCAGCGCAGCCGTGATCGCGGCGAAGGTCATCTGGAAGCAGATAAACACGTATTCTGAGATGACTTCGTCTGAAAATGTTGCTGCCGTACTTTCGGGTGTGACACCGGCGAGAAATAGTTTTGAAAAGTTGGAGATGAACACGTTACCGTCGCCGCCGAACGCCATGGTGTAGCCCCACATCACCCAGATCAGCATCGCCAGCGCCGCAGCGCCGCCAACCTGGGTCATGGTGGAGAGCATATTCTTGGACCGCGTTAGTCCGCCATAAAACAGCGCAAGGCCCGGCAGGATCATCAGCAGGACCAGAATGGTCGATGTCATCATCCAGGCATTGTTGCCCGGATTGGCGGCCGCCGGAGCGGCCTCGGCAACTGCCGGAACCATTTGCGCTACTGTTTCGGCAGCCTCCTGCGCAAACGTAGTGGTGGCGGCGAATATCGACGAGCCAAAAACGGCTGCGCCGCACGTTAGTTTACGGATCATTGTCATATCCCTCAGGTCAGTCACAGGGCGGTGTCACCGGTTTCACCGGTCCGGATGCGGGTCGCTGAAGCCAGCTCGAAGACAAAGATCTTGCCGTCGCCGATGCTTTCAGTGCTGCCGTTTTGCTGGATGGTTTCGACCACTTGCGCGGCAATCTCGTCGCTCACAGCGATCTCAATTTTTACCTTGGGCAACATATTGGCCGAATATTCGGCGCCGCGATAAATCTCGGTTTGGCCCTTTTGGCGGCCGAACCCTTTGACTTCGGATACCGTCATACCCGCCACGCCTACTGCGCTGAGCGCGTCGCGAACTTCGTCGAGCTTGAATGGTTTGATGATGGCAATGATGAACTTCATCGAGCCCCCCTGCAGCTAACCGGTCAATCACCGGCGAGGAGACAGGAGCAATCTTCGTGCCAGAAACAAAAAGGGCGAGAATCTGAGTATTCGGTGGGGCAATTGCGGCCATGGACACGAAAAGTTGCACACAATTTAGGCATCGCCTAATTTTTAGCCAATGTTACCTTGGCCCACACAGGCAGGTGGTCCGACGCTTCTGCAGACGACCGGCTGTGATGCACGCCCATGTCATCGCGTTTCCATTCACCGGACAGAATGATCCGGTCTAGCGGCGCCAGTGGACGGCGGCTGGGAAAGCTGCGGCCCGGCGAAAGAACCTGCCACGGGGCAGAGAATTCGCGCATAATCCCGCCGCGCTGTCCCCATTGGTTGAAATCGCCCATCAGCAACATGGGCAATTGCTCTGCGCAACCCTCACAATGCTTCATGATCGCACGCATCTGGTCATGTCGCCGTAAACCGGACAGATCGAGGTGCGCGCCGACAACCCTGATCCGCTGTCCACCCGCTAGAATATCGGCGCATACTGCGCCGCGCGGCTCGAGCATCGGCAAGTCGATCGGATGGGTATCGAGAATGTCGAAATCACGGCGCACCAGCAGCGCATTACCATGCCAGCCAATGCTGCGGGGGCGCTTGGCCACATCGGCTGCACGCCATTTTGTGTCATCCAAGGCGGCGCGGGAGAGGACACTGGCCCGGTCCCCAAAGCGCAAATCCGCCTCCTGCAATGCAATGATATCAGCATCCATTTCGCGCAGAACCGCAATGATCCGCTCGGGATCGCGCCGCCCATCGGTCCCCACGGCCTTGTGGATATTGTAACTGGCGAAGGTAAGCTGCATCAAATGGTCAGATGTCGCCTGTGATGTAGCGATCCGTCGGGCGCGTTGGCAGACCGTCAATACTGCTCCGGCGCTCGGACATTTTCCTGGTCCATTTTTCGGGGTCGGACTGGGCGTGATATTTGACCAGCGTTTGACGTTCCGTCTCCAGCTCCATCACCGGAACGCCCCAACCGCAACTGGTCTGCACCGATTCCACCGCGATATCAAAGATTTGCCGAGTGCCGGGTAGCAGAGTGAAGTTCCCCGCCAGCGCATCCCAATCCTGATCCTGCGGCAGTACCGGACGCCCCTTGCCGTATATCCGCAAAATCAGCGCGGGCTGCTGGAAATTGCAGAACATCACCGTGATCCGCCCGTCAGCCTGCAAATGCGCATGGGTCTCGTTGCCCGATCCGCCAAGGTCGAGGTAAGCCACCCGATCCGGCGCCAACACGCGAAACGCATCATAGCCCTTGGGGCTGAGATTGATGCGGGCGTCTTGCGCGGAGGTCGCCACAAAGAACACCGGCTGCTGCTGGATCATTGCAATGTGATCAGGGGTGAGCGTGTCGGTAAAATCAGCCATCGGGCCATGCTAATCCCGTTGCGGTCGCTTGTCACCGCTCCTTGGTGGCTGAAAACACCAGCTCGGGATGCTTTTCCTGCTGATAATTGACGTCCCACGCAGAACGGGCAAGAAATACCAGATCATCATCACGGTCGCGCGCCAGATTGGGGCGGTTAAACCCTTCGAAAGTAGCCACCGCTTCATCGCTGCCGCGAATCCAGCGGGCGGTGTCAAAGGGCGCCTGCTCCAGCACCGCTTCCACCTTATATTCGGCCGACAACCGTGAAATCAGCACTTCCAATTGCAACTGGCCTACCACCCCGACAATCCAGTTGGCGCCCAATTCGGGATAGAATACCTGGATGACGCCTTCTTCGGACAGATCGTCCAGTGCCTTGCGCAATTGCTTGGTCTTGGTCGGATCTTTCAGCACCACCCGGCGCAGGATTTCCGGCGCGAAATTGGGCAGGCCGGTGAAACGCACCTCATTCCTTTCCGACAGGCTATCGCCCACCCGCAAGGTGCCGTGGTTGGGAATACCAATAATATCGCCTGCTTCGGCGGAATCGGCCAACTCGCGGTCCTGCGCAAAAAACAGGATCGGCGAATGGATCGCGATCGGCTTGCCTAGCCCCGAAGGAGTCAACTTCATCCCACGTTTGAAGGTTCCCGAGACCTGCCGCATGAAGGCGATCCGGTCACGGTGGTTAGGGTCCATATTGGCCTGCACCTTGAAGATGAAGCCGGTGACTTCGTCACGGTCAGGCGAGATCTGCTCGTCGCCTGCTGGCTGCGGGCGCGGCGGCGGAGCGAAGTCTGCAATCGCCTCGATCAATTCAGTCACGCCGAAATTCTTCAGCGCCGATCCGAAGAAAACCGGGGTCAGATCGCCATTGCGGTACGCCTCCAGATCAAATTCGGGATAGCCAATCCGGGCCAACTCAGCCTCTTCGGCGAATTTCTCGGGCAGTACGGCATCCTTGTCGCGCTTGCCCTTGAATTCCTTGCTCGGACCCTCGGGCCGGGCGACTTCATTGGTGGCGAAGTTCAGCACGCCCTCGAATTGTCCGCCCATACCAACAGGCCAGCCTTGCGGGCTGACATCCAGCGCCAGCATATCGGCCACTTCGTCAAGCAATTCAAAAGTATCGCGCCCCTCGCGGTCGACTTTGTTGACGAAGGTAATGATCGGCACCGAACGCAGCCGGCACACTTCGAACAATTTGCGCGTCTGCGGCTCGATGCCCTTTGCCGCATCGATCACCATGATCGCGGAATCGACCGCGGTCAGCGTGCGGTAGGTATCTTCGGAGAAATCTTCATGCCCCGGTGTGTCGAGCAGGTTAAAAGTAATGCCCTCCCGCTCGAAGGTCATCACCGAGCTGGTCACGGAAATACCGCGTTGCTGCTCGATCTTCATCCAGTCCGACCGAGCCCGTCGCGCCTGCCCGCGCGCCTTGACCTCACCCGCAAGGTGGATCGCGCCGCCTTGCAGCAGCAGCTTCTCGGTCAGAGTGGTCTTACCCGCATCGGGATGCGAGATAATCGCGAACGTGCGGCGCGGATTTTGGGAACTGGATGCCATGATCAGCCC
>JBBKWK010000074.1:0-3183 GCA_037968915.1 Pontixanthobacter sp. | reverse complement strand
CAGTCCCAACGCCAGTCCGACTGTTCCGCCTAGAGTGGCATCGAAGCCCACCGACCGTTGGAATATCTGCGCGATTTGGCTGTCCGTTCCGCCAAGCAAATGAACCACCTCGATCGTGTTGCGATTGGAGCCAAGCGCACTGCGGGCAGCCAGCCAAACGGCAGCAGAACTGGTCAATCCCAACAATACAACCAGCGCCAGCGCCAACCATTGCAATGAAGAAATCGCAGAAAACACGGGCTTGAGCCATGCGGATTGCGCGTCGATCCGTGCCGCCGGAGCCTGATCAGCGAGCAATCGCCGCATTGAATCGAGCTGATCTTCGCTCGCCTCGGTCCGCAAACGCAAATCGATCAGCGCCGGGATCGGCACCGCTTCCTTATCCGCGCCCACCCCCAGCCAAGGCTCCAAAAGCCGCTCCAATTCGGCATCGGGAACCCGGCGTGCGGATGCCACGGCGGGATGCTGGACCAGCAGAGCCTCCGACGCGTCAGCTTGGCGATTGCGCTCTTCCGGCGATGCCTCAACGATCTGTACTGTCGCTCCGCCGGACAGTTCGCTCCGTGCGCCCATCGCCAAATTGTTCAACGCCAGGCCTCCTGCCGCTGCGATGACGGTCAAAGCAACCATGATCGCAATGACCCATGGAACAGGTCCAGCCAGACGGGCCTGCGGGACCAATTGCGCGGCTCGGTCACCGCGCATAAGTGAAAACCCGCCCGACAAGCGGGCGCCGGTCCTTTTCGGGCGTTTCAAAATTCGCCCCCTTCATGCTCAAGCTGCTCGTCATTATCGATGCCGACAGCTGGCCGTTTGGGCGGATAGCGCAGGGCACCGGTAGGATCGGATAACCGGCCCTTGTCCAGCCGCATAATGAGGGATTCGGGTACCTTGCGAAGCAGATGCACATCGTGCGTTGCCACTACCACAGTGGTACCGAGCCGATTAAGTGCTTCGAATAGACGCAGCAATTTCAGAGCCATTTCGGGATCGACATTCCCGGTTGGTTCATCCGCTATCAGCATATCAGGCCGCCCGATTACTGCTCGGGCGATCGCCACGCGCTGTTGCTCCCCGCCGGACAAGGTCGCCGGCCGGGCATCGGCGCGGTTGGTCAAACCGACCCACGCCAGCATATCGGCCACCGGCTTGCGCAGGTCAGCTTCCCGCATGCCGGAAACGCGTAGCGGCAATGCAACATTGTCGAATGCGGACAGATGCGGAACCAACCGGAAATCCTGAAAAACCACTCCCAATCGGCGGCGGAAAGCAGGCAAGCGCGATCGAGGCAGCGTGATGACATCGGTGCCGAACATTGAAATCATCCCGCGCGAAGGGCGCTGCGCCAGATAGAGCAATTTAAGCAACGAAGTTTTGCCCGCGCCGCTCGCCCCGGTCAGGAAATAGAAGCTGCCCGGGTGAAGCGTGAAAGACACATCACTCAAGATTTCCCGGTCGGTACCATAGCGCAGCCCGACATTGTCGAACGTAATTGTCTCGCCCCGTTCGGTATTTCCTTCACTCATTTCCAAGGCCCGAATTTTTTTCGGCGGCATTCCGGGCGCAGATTTGCGCAGCAGGAATTGCCGTGAATTAGACTACTTAAGCTGGGACGGAGAAAAACTGCCATGATGATCGCCCTATAACTATGCTTCGATGTGGAAAAAAGCCACAGTATTTCCTGCGATGGTCACAGAGGCCTTGTTGCGTCCTCTTTGCCGCACTAAAGACTTAGTAACCATGATTATTGCCTGCCCCGCCTGCGCCACGCGTTATGTTGTTCCCGACAGCGCGGTTGGCGTCGAAGGACGAACGGTACGTTGCGCCAAATGTCGCCACAGCTGGTTTCAGGAAGGGCATCATTTGGACCGGCCCGAAGCGGCCGATGCCCCTATTCACAACCAGCAATCGGTAGCTGAAACGGAAAAGCCTCCCGTCCCGCCCTCTTCGGCCGCACCGGTAAATGCCGCCTCTGCAACGCCCGATGAAGAGGACGGCGCAAACATTGATGGTCGTAATGAAAGCGGCCAGTTCGATGATGCTGACAATGGGCACCAGCCGCCTTCGACAGCAACTCCGCCGCCACAAGACCACTCATCACCGCCTCCGCCACCGCCACCGACAGAGATTGCGGATGAAGATGCAGATACCATGCTATCCCCTGCATCCATGCATCATCCCGAGCCGGAATATTCGCAGTTTGAATATCAACCACCATTCCGGTCTCGCCGTAATCCATTGAAACTTTGGACGGCTGCTGCGGCGGTATTCGCTGCGATCGCTTTTGGCACAATCGCGGCAGTCAGTTTCTGGGGGATGCCGGATTGGGTGCCGCTCAGCCGGCCTACATTTGCTGCGAACGAGCCCGACCTAGTGCTTGATTTTCCGCCCGCACGACAAGATCGCCGCACTTTACCGAACGGTAGCGAATTCTTCGGGGCCGTGGGCACAATCACCAATGTCGGCCGCGAAAGCCGCTCGGTTCCTGCAATCCTCATAGTTATGCGCGATGAGCGCGAACGGATTGTTTACAGTTGGGAAGTTGCCCCGCCCCAGCCAAACTTGGCGCCGGGGGAAAAGGCAACGGTTGTGGAAGCGGTGACCGATGTTCCGCGTTCTGCAAAATTCGTCGAAATCGGGTGGAAACCTAGCTGAATTCGACCCACAATCTGCCCGATGCATCGCGGTGCACTTGCGGCGGCGACTTGCTGTTTACCTTTGCAGTCGATTCAACCCGACCAAACCGAATCTGCGCCCCCGCTAGAATTCGTACCGTTGCGGTAGACTGCAAGGCGATCGAGGGTTTTGAAGCGGAGTGATCCGGGAGCTCGTGCACCCCCGCCTGCGCGGCAGCTGCAGCGGAAAGTAACAAAGATGTGGCCATACCCATGCGGCAAAGGTTTCCGCATTATTTACCATATTCACAAGCAATCCGTTAAGCCGGTCCCGCAGCGGGACACCTGCTGCCAACCAGCCTTGGACCACTCGATGTTTGCCGAAGGCAAAAGCACTGCTTGCGGAGTGTTCAGCCCTTTGCTAGTGGCCCCCTCCTACCCCGCAGGGACGCCTTGGCGCACCCTGACTTGAGTGCGGTCGTGGCGGAACTGGTAGACGCGCAACGTTGAGGTCGTTGTGGCCGAAAGGCCGTGGAAGTTCGAGTCTTCTCGACCGCACCAAACAGTC
>JBBKWK010000073.1:0-3623 GCA_037968915.1 Pontixanthobacter sp. | reverse complement strand
TTATCACTGCGCCTGAAAACTGGATGGACGCCCCGGCCACGCCTGGTGATTGGAGTTACCGCCTGACATCCGGCGGATCACAGGCTTTGTTCGGCAATGATGTGTCCGGGACACAGTTGACCCTTCAATGCAGCCGCGATGCAGGTCAGGTGCTGCTCGTCCGCCGCGGCGATGCGTCCGGTCCGGTGCCCATGCGCATTCTGACCGAGACCGAAAGCCGCGCGGTTACCGGTACGCCGGATCGCGGCGCCGTCCCCAGTCTCGTCGTCAGCATTCCCACTCGCGATCAGTTGCTGGATGCGATGGCAATCAGCAAGGGACGGATTGCGGTGGAAACCCCGGGCTTGCCGACGATATATGCACCAAGTTGGCCGGAAATTACGCGGGTGATCGAGGACTGCCGCTAAACCTTGCCTGCTCATTGGCAAGCGACCAAATGACGAGCGAGTGTTTTTGACGTGGAAAAACATAATGACAAGGCTTGCGTTGTTATCAAAAACGAATCACATTGCATTTAAGATCAGCGGCGAACGCGGTCTTGGGCTCCCCGGTGATCGGGCGGCTCTGGCTACATAGCGCGAAAGGAGGTGATCCGATGTCTCATGGTTCAGCAATTGTGAGGTCGGTAAGTTTCCGCACGGAGCATTATTGCCGATAGTTTGGCGATAAAGGCATACGTGGGCGGCACTTCCAGCCGCTGACCATGCGAAGGGCGGTTCCTGACTGAGGTCGGGGCCGCCCTTCTCATTTTAAGTATGGGAGGCCGGTTCCTGGCTGAGGTCGGGGCCGCCCTTCTCATTTATGGTGTGGGGGGCCGGTTCCTGGCTGAGGTCGGGGCGGCCCTTCTCATTTTTGGTGTGGAAATCCGAGGAATTGCAGGTCCGAGTAGAACCGAATACGCACCTCCGCTTGCCTAAGGTTTCAAGGCGCTTTAGGCGCATCCTCGACAGATGAGGACAAATGCAATGGCCGACGCACCGGCGACCCTGTTTACCAAGATACCCCACCCCGCACCCACTTCGGCCGATGCGAGGAATGCGGCGATTGCCGATCCCGGTTTCGGCAAGGTGTTTTCCGATCACATGGTGTCGATCGACTATGTGGAAGGAAAGGGCTGGCACAATCACACCGTCGGCCCGCGCGTGCCCATCTTGCTCGATCCCGCCGCATCGGTGCTGCATTATGCGCAGGAAATCTTCGAAGGGATGAAGGCGTATAAGCAGGAGGATGACAGCCTCGCGCTGTTCCGGCCCGATGCCAATGCCGCGCGTTTCAATGCCTCCGCCGCCCGCATGGCGATGCCAAATTTGCCCGAAGCCATGTTCGTCGAGGCCGTCCGCCAACAGGTCCGGATCGACCGCGACTGGTTCCCCACGGTCGAAGGCGGTTCGCTCTATCTGCGCCCCTTCATGTTCGCGACCGAGGCATTTCTGGGTGTCCGCCCGGCCTTGGAATATAAATTCCTGGTGATCGCCAGCCCGGCGGGCAATTATTTCAAATCCGGTAGTCCGGCAGTGTCGATCTGGGTGAGCAAATATTCACGCGCCGCACCGGGCGGAACCGGCGCAGCCAAGACCGGCGGCAATTACGCGGCCAGCCTGGTCCCCACGGCAGAGGCATTCTCGCGCGGGCACGATCAGGTGCTATTCCTAGACGCGGTCGAACACAAATGGGTCGAGGAACTCGGCGGCATGAATCTGTTCTTCGTATTTGACGACGGCAGCATGGTCACTCCGCCGCTGACCGGCACGATCCTGCCCGGTATCACCCGCGACAGCCTGCTGCAATTGGCGCGCGAGGAAGGCCTCACCGTGCGCGAAGAACCCTACAGCATCGACCAGTGGCGTGATGACGCCGCGAGCGGCAAATTGCTCGAAACAATGGCCTGCGGCACCGCTGCGGTGGTCACAGCAGTCGGCCATGTCGCAGGACCGGACGGCGAGTTCACCATCGGCTCCGGCGGTCCCGGCCAGCTCACCAGCAAACTGCGCGAACGCCTGGTCGGCATCCAACGCGGCGCGATTGCCGACACGCATGGCTGGGTGATGACGGTGGGGTAAAAAGCGGCCTGTCCGCTATCGACCCAATGGCGCACATTCTGATTTACCCATTTTTACCTCTGAACGGACGTCAGTCTATAAGAGGTAGCTCTTCTCTTTGCTCCTTGCGTATTACCCACCATCATCCTACCCCACACACGATCTGTGGTCGCATGAGCTCGTGGGAGAATGTGTTTTGGCTACTGTCTATGATTTTGTAATTGTTGGTGGTGGCTCAGCAGGCGCCGCGCTCGCTGCCCGCCTCAGTGAAAATCCATCCGTTAAGGTCGCGCTGCTTGAAGCTGGTGGGAAGCCGCCTGTGCATGAGGCTATGCCGATGGCTTGCGCCTCTCTGCAACTCGATCCGGAAACAGATTGGATGTACCGCGCCGATCCCGGCAAGGGCGGTCAGGGTTTCCAGAACAAGACCATGCCGGTTCCAAGAGGCAAGATGCTAGGCGGGTCTTCCGGCATCAACTACATGGTGTTTGTACGCGGCCATCCAGGCGATTTCGACAATTGGGCCGCCAAAGGCGCGACGGGTTGGAGTTTTTCCGATGTCAAACATTGCTTCGAGCGGATGGAAGAGGTTCGCCCTTCGAATGAAGCAAATATCGATCACGAAGGCAGGGGAAAATCCGGCCCTGTCGGAGTAGGAATCCGTTCACCAGTTATTCCCGCTTCGCGCCAATTCGTAGCAGCGGGTGAGGCTGCTGGCCTGCGCTCAGGTGACTACAATGGTAGCGGCCGAAACAACCCGGAAGGGGTGGTCTCGCTGGTTCAAACAAATACCCGTGATGGTCGCCGGTCGAGTTCCTACCACGGTTATCTGGAAGGCAGTGCTGAAGAACGCGAGAACCTCTCCATCCTAACTAGTGCCAACGTCACTAGATTGGTGATAGAAGAGGGAAACGCTGGATTGATCGCGCGCGCGGTTGAATATCGCGACGCCAATGGTGAACTCCAGACGATTAAGGCATCGAAAGAGATTATCCTCAGCGCAGGAGCAGTTGGTTCGCCGCATATCCTCATGCTCTCCGGCATTGGCTCACGTAGGGAACTTGAGGCTGTCGATATCGAATGCAAACTCGACAATCCTCATGTCGGAAAGCATCTCAAAGATCACTACCAAGTGCCCATGACGTTTCCTGCGCCGGGAATCGGTGTACCGCTTGCAGAGCTTGGACTGTCTGCCGGACCGGATGCTCTGCGAGGGCCAGACGGACCCTTGCCAGAAGATCCCGCGGATGACGTCAATCTCACCGCCGAGCAGGAAGAGATCAAGCAAGAAGCCGAACGCCGGTTAGGCGAGTGGGTGGAGCATGGCACGGGGTACGCCGCCTCTTCAATTTACGATGGGATCAGTTTCTTTTCGACCGGTTTAGGGGACGAGCACACGCATGACGGCCAGATCGGCTTTGTCCCGACATGTTATGGCGCAGATGTTCTGGGTGATCGCATTTTTTACAAGATGGACGAGCTTTTTGACGATCCCGCTCAGGTTACGGCGCCGGAATCTGAGAACATCACACTTTTAGCGAGCAACTGTACTCCTCATGGCGAAGGTGAGATTACGATCGCGGA
>JBBKWK010000072.1:0-3319 GCA_037968915.1 Pontixanthobacter sp. | reverse complement strand
GCCCGCGCGGTGCTGCGCGATTGCGGGCGGATTTTGCAAATGAGTTATGGTCAGGTTGACCGGCTGTGCAAGATGGTTCCCAACCACCCGACCGACCCGTGGACCCTGCCGCGCACGCTAAACGGGGCGGCGGAATTCAGGCGCGAATACGATAACGAACCGGAGGTGAAACGTCTGGTCGATCTGGCGATGCAGCTGGAAGGCTTTCCGCGCAACAGTTCCACCCATGCCGCAGGCGTGGTGATCGGTGACCGGCCCCTGGCGCAATTGGTGCCGTTATACCGCGATCCCCGCTCCGACATGCCGGTGACGCAGTTCGACATGAAGCATGTCGAGACATCGGGTCTGGTGAAGTTCGATTTCCTCGGTTTGAAGACTCTGTCGGTGCTGCAAAAGGCGGTGAAGCTGCTTGAACAGCGCGGGATTACGGTCGATCTCGACACGCTCGCATGGGATGATGCAGCGGTTTACAAACTGCTTCAGTCAGGCAGTACAGTGGGCGTGTTCCAGCTGGAATCCGAAGGAATGCGGCGCACGCTGGCGGCAGTAAAGCCGACCAATTTCGGCGATATTATTGCGCTCGTTTCACTCTATCGTCCCGGCCCGATGGACAACATTCCCCTGTTCGGCAAACGCAAGAATGGCGAAGTTGAAATCGCCTATCCGCACCCGAAGCTGGAAGGCATTCTGGCCGAAACTTACGGCATCTTCGTGTATCAGGAGCAGGTAATGCAGGCCGCGCAAATCCTGGCCGGATATTCACTGGGTGACGCAGATTTGCTGCGCCGCGCGATGGGCAAGAAGGTGCAGGCGGAGATGGATACGCAGCGCACTCGCTTCGTCGATGGATGCAAGGAAATGTCCGGCATAGAAAAGAAACAGGCCAACGAACTGTTCGATTTGATCGACAAATTTGCTGGCTATGGCTTCAACAAATCGCACGCCGCCGCCTATGCCCTGCTGGCCTATCAGACCGCATGGTTGAAGACGCATTATCCGCATGAATTCTACGCCGCATCGATGTGTTTCGACATGCATCAATCGGAAAAGCTGGCGATCTTCGTCGATGACATGCGCCGCGCCGGTTACGCGCTGGCGGGGCCGTGCATCAACCGGTCGGAGCCGGAATTCAGTGTCGAGCGGACGGACGAGGGCTATGCCGTTCGCTATGCCCTCGCAGGCATCCGCAATGTTGGCGAAAAGGCAATGGCGGCGATTGTGGCGGAACGTGAAGCCAACGGCTGGTTTGATAGCCTGCAGCATTTGTTCGAACGTATCCCGCCGGGTTCAATGAACCGCCGCGGTTTGGAAGGGCTGGCCAGCGCCGGGGCATTGGACAGACTGGAACCTAACCGCGCGAAAGTATTCGCCAGCGCCGAAATGCTGCTTGCCGTTGCCGATGCGGCGGAACGCGAGCGCACCAGCGGGCAGGGCGGTTTGTTCGGCGGGGAAGATCACGTGGTAGAACCGATCCGTCTGGCAGAAACCGAGGAATGGACCCGCGCGGAACGTATGGCGAAGGAGCGCGAGAATTTCGGTTTTTATTTCTCCGCCCATCCGGTCGAACAATATCGCGCCGTCGCATCCGCCAATGGTGCGCGCAGTTTTGCCAGCCTGATGGAAAGCGGTGCGCCAGCGGGCGGCCGCGCGCCCGCAGTGATGGCAGCCATGGTCGAGGGCGTGAAGCGCGGCAAGACCCGGCGCGGCAAGGATTTCGTGCGGGCCAGCTTCTCCGATCCTTCCGGGCAATTTGACGCCGCTTGTTTCGAGGAATCGCTGGTCGAAAACTTTCAGAAATGGGCCGCCGAGGGCACCTGCATCCTGCTTAATGTCGAGCTTGATTCGCCCAGTCCGGACGAACCGCCGCGCGTGACCATTCGTGGCGGCAGACCTTTGGACGAGGTCAAGGGAGGATCGCGCATGTTGCTGACGTTGGATATTCACCGTGCCGATGTGCTGCACGATCTGAAGATGGAGCTGATCCCCGGCGCAGAAGGGCGCGGCGAAGTGTTGGCGACGCTGCATGCCGGTGGCGGGGCTGAACCGGTCATCCGGCTGGGGCGCGATTTTCAGCTCGATGGCGAATTAGCAGAGCGGCTGGAAGCGCTGGAAGGCATTTCCAATGTCTCGCTAACCACCCGGCGCGGAGCGACTCATTTACGGCTGGTCGCTTGATTTCTCAGTCGGCAATTTAACCGCAGGCTTTGCCGCAAAAATGGTGCTGTAGCGGCTCAATAGTACCAGCACTGTGGGGACCAGCATGGTATTCCACAAATCATGCCAATTCCCCCATAGCTTGAGTTCCTGCGCCTTTTCCAGATTGCCCTGGATATCCCACACTTCGCCAAGGATCGCGGCGAACAGGGCAAGCAGCCACGGCCGCCATTGACGGGTCTTCCAACCGAAAATCAGGCACGATCCCAGAAATATCGCCAGCGCCACGTAGATATGCAGCGCATCCTTCGCCAGACCGGTCAGGGTAATCAGGAAAAATTTTAAGGCTTCGAAATTGCTCATTTGCATCCTGTTACCGTGATTGCCTTGGCACGCAAGGGCGGGCATGAGGTGCAAAACACGATCTACAGGAGATGGATATGCAATCGTTGGGCGCAATGCAGGATTGGGACCTTACGGTAACCCATTTGATCGATCATGCAGCGCGCGAGCATGGCACCCGCGAGATCGTGACGCATTGGGCAGATGGCAGCGAAACGCGCACCGATTGGGCGGGCATTCGCCGTGATGCGCTGAAGATGACGCAGGCCCTGCGCACCGCCGGGATCGGCAAGGGCGACCGGATCGCGACGCTGGCGATGAACCATTCGCGTCATCTGGTCAGCTGGTATGGTGCGGTCGGCGTCGGCGGCATTCTCCACACGATCAACCCGCGCCTGTTCGAAGACCAGCTGGAATATATTGCCAATCATGCAGAGGACCGCGTGCTGCTGTATGATGCCGCATTCCAGCCGGTGATCGACAAAATGAAGTCTCAATGGACCACCATCGAACATTACATCTGCTACGATTCCGCCGAGCATTCGGCCGCGTTCGAGGACTGGATCGCCCCGCATGATGGCGACACCGTTTGGTCCGAGGTGGACGAGCGCGATCCCTGCATGCTGTGTTATACCAGCGGCACCACCGGCAATCCCAAGGGCGTGCTGTATGAACACCGCTCTACGCTGCTTCACGCCATTTCCGGCTTGCAACCCCATGCCTTCGATTTCCGCCCTGACAGCGTGATGCTGCCGGTGGTGCCGATGTTCCATGCGGCCAGCTGGGGCCTGCCGTGGGCGGGCGCGGCGGCGGGGCTGAAATT
>JBBKWK010000071.1:0-9943 GCA_037968915.1 Pontixanthobacter sp. | reverse complement strand
TCAAGCAAGTCAGTGTGTGTCGACGTTTCGCGCGCTTGCGCGTGTTCGCCATCGGTTGCGCGCTCCATCAACCGAGTCTGCAAGCTGACTGAAAGAAACTAGCTTGCGACGTTTGTCGTCCCATAGCTTCAATCGCAATGTGCTTAGACTCTTCCAAAAAGTCAGGCGGCTGACGTTCGTCAGTTGGGGGCAGGCGCGCAATGCTTCCGGCAAGCGGTAGAATGGAATACGACTGGATAGATGGTGTACGTGATGAATTCCGATATTCGCGGTGAACCAGCGCAGAACCGGGGGCAAATCATAGTGTGAGCTGCCATATAAAGCGGCTTCATGAAATGCCCACTTGTCGTCTGGTTCCCAGGATGTGTGCTCGAACTGGTGTTGAACGTAAAATAACCAGACCCCCGCAGTTGCGGCTACCAAGACGATCGGGATGTGCACCATGAGAAACGGAATTAACCCGATCCACCATATCATGCTCCCGGCGGTAATGCAGATGGCGGCATTGGTCCCAAGAGCGCTGAACCAGGGGCGCCAACCGCCCCGCATGGCACCGACCGGTAACCGATGCTGCAGCATGAATAAGTAGGTCGGTCCAACCACGAGTAAGATGAACGGATGACGATAAAAGCGGTAGCGCCAGCGCGCCCTGGCAGACAACCCGCGAAATTCCTCGACGGTGAGCGTATCAACGTCTCCGGTGCCTCTTTTTCCCAAATTGCCGGATGTCGCATGGTGTAGTGCGTGAGATCTGCGCCAGAAGTCGTAGGGTGTCAGCGTCAACACACTCACCGCCCGGCCAACCCAGTCATTGACGCGCCGCTTCCCAAAAAATGCTCCGTGTCCGCAATCATGTTGGATGAGAAAGAGCCGAAGCAACAGACCGCCCGCGGGAATCGCCAACAGAAAGCCGAGCCAAATTCCTCGAGACAAGGCTGCCGATGCCATGGCCCAAAGAATTACAAACGGAACAGCCGTGATCGCGAGTTCCCAGATGCTGCGCTGGGTGACCGGCTTGGCGTAAGGAGAAAGATCCCGAAGGATTTGGCGTGGGTCAATTTGAGTTTGTTGATGCATCGGTTGCCTGTGCAGTGAAAGCTGGTCTTTGGCCTAGAGTTGCCCCGCTGCCAAGGAACTCCTGCTGAACAGAGTGCTTTCATCCAATAGGCGGAGACGCGTGACTTACCAACCCTTAGTGCCAAACACACGAGTTGTTTTCGGCCATACAATCACAGAGCCACTTCGCGGCATCTTAACCGCTCGAGTTCTCCGCGGCTTCCGCTGCCTCAAACCCAATCTTGGAGTGGTGACCGTCGCAAAAAGGTTTGGTGTTTGAGGAGCCGCACCGACAGAGGAAAATGCGGCTCTTTCCCGCCACATCAAATAAGTTTCCATCTCCGTCACGCAGGTCAAGCTGACTCAAGTCCCCGGTCAAAAGATATGGGCCATTCTTTGTTGCGACAACTTCGATTGCCATGTCATCCTCCTTTGGCCCAATTCCATTGGGCGCTTCGTTTCCTGTCCGGCGCCATGCCGAAATGCTATGATAGCATACGACGAAATCGGATTCTGCGCATCCGAATCTGCATTTACCGAAATATGATGGCACAAATTTGCGGCAACTGCCGGTTTCTGGCGTAATTCAGGCTGTCGGGCCGTGGGCGTTCTAACGTCCAAAAAGCGGCGTTTGCGAGAGGACTATCTAGCCGGCGAGGACGGCAAGCAGCGCGAAGGAGGCAAGCCAGTGCTCGCCCATGTAATCACCGGACACATGGCTGTTGGCGGCCTCGAAATGGCGCGCGGCCAGCGACCGGATCGCACTTGACTGCGGGTGCGGATCAATCTTGCTGGCAATCTCTCGCAGGCACCACGCCCGCGACAGGTTAAGACCGTCGAGATGGGCGATTTTGCCGTCTGTGCGATCGGAGACACTGACCGGCATACATTGCTGTTCGAGCCAGGCATTCTTGATCACCAGATCTTCGAACCATGGCAGGAAAGTATCGCGTCCGCGCGACCGGCTCATGAGTAGGGCCGCGGTCAGCACCGGCGAAAGAAATTCATCGCCGCCCGGCTCCCACCCGCGATATTCGCTGCGCTGCGCGAAGGCATCTTCAGTCCACTTATCTATTACTCGCAGCAGATCGTCGTCTGATGCTTCCGCCCATTCCCGTGCCAGCGTCAATGCGAAGGAAGTGTTGTAATGCGTGCCAACCGTGATCGGGTAAGTCAGCAGCGGTAGATAGGTGCGAAATCGCTCCGCAAAGGACAGCGCGAGAGGTTCCAGTCGCGTGCCCCAGCTCATGTCACGATGCCGCGCCGCTTCGAGGTGCAGATAGAGCAACCAGCCCCAGCCATAGGGCCGCTCGAAGCCTCGCGATTCCGCACGTTCGAGATAGGCAAGTTCGGCAGCGAGCTTTTCTTCGGTGAAGGTCGTTTCGGCCAGAGCCTCGATCTGCTTCGCTTCCGCCATGCCGGGGAACAATCGCCGCAGGGTGAGCAGTGTCCACCAACCATGCACACAGCTGTGCCAATCGAAACTGCCGAAAAAGACCGGATGCAATTCTCGCGGACGCTTCACATCCGGATCGCCCGCCATCACATGGTCCAGTTTGTGCGGATATTCCTGCGCAACATGGCCCAGTGCGATCCGCGCGAAGCCGCTGGCGAGCGTCTGGTCGAGTTCGGTCATCGGAACGCCAGCAACCAGATCAGCAATACATTGCAAATGAACAGCGGGATCGCGGTCCACACCTGCATCCGGATGACCCCGTACTGGCTTTTCATTTCGAGCAATGCGGCCGGCACGATGTTGAAATTCGCCGCCATTGGGGTGAGTAGCGTACCGCAGAAGCCTGCCAGCATCCCGATCGCACCGATTATCGCCGGATTGCCGCCATATTGCACGATCAGCACCGGAATGCCGATCGCCGCAACCATCACCGGGAAGGCAGCAAAGGCATTGCCCATTATGATCGTGAACAGCGCCATGCCAAGGCAATAGACCAGCACGCCGAGAAACACGCCGTCGTCTGGGATCACATTTCCCGCAAGACTGCCGATGATGTCACCCACCCCAGCCAGCGCGAATATCCCCCCGAGGGCTGCAAGCATTTGCGGCAAGACTGCGGCCCAGCCTATCGAATCTATCAGCCTGCGCCCTTCCTCAATTGGTGCGATCAGAGGCGGGCGGAGCCAGACCATTGCTGCCCACAGCGCGATTAGCACTCCGACGCCAAGCAGAAGCAAGGTTTCACGGCGTTCCTCGAACAGACCGCTTCCGCCCAGCGGGGTGTAATTATAAAGCAACGTCCCAGCGACAGCGACAAAGGGGATGACCAAGGCGGGTAGGAATAGCCTGTTCCCGGCAATTTTAGACAGCTCCAAACGCTCGGTCAGCGAAGTTGTTGGCGGATTGCTTCGGCCGAGCCAGCCTAAACCGGCGATGGCCACCAGAGCGAAAACAAGGAGCCCGTTCGCAAAATCAGACAAGTGTGAGCCGAACAGGAAACTCGCCGCAAGCAATCCCCAGAAGACAGCATTGCCCCAACGCTTGCCATTGGTTTGATCGCGCGCGCTCAGCACCGACCATGCGGCGAACAGGATGCCCGATAATATGTAAAGCCATTCGAGCGTGATCATCGCTGCGGAACCCCTATCCTCTTTTGACCCAAACGCTTGTCAAACGCGAGCACGCGCCCGCCATGGATCAGGAACGCGCAGATCGCCGTCGGGATCGCCCAGACCGAGAGTTGTAGCGGGGTCAGCGGATAGCCGTAACTTTCGAAGACGCCCTGGATCAGCAAGATCGAAGCGATGGCGAAAAATATATCCTCGCCAAAAAACAGACCGACATTATCCGTTGCTGCGGCGAGACCGAGAACTTGCTCGCGCTCGTCTTCGCTCAACCCTCCGTGGCTCTTCTCCGCCGCTGCTTCGGCCATCGGCGCGATGATGGGTCGGACCGTTTGTGGATGCCCCCCGATATCTTTCATGCCGGTCGCTGCGGTTATCTGGCGGAACAGCAGATAGAGCAGCAGCAATTTGCCCATGGTGGCTCCGCGCACACTTTTGATCAGCGTGCGGGCGCGCTGCTGGAGCCCGTAGCGCTCAAGCAGACCGATAACCGGCAGCACTATCCAGGTGACGGAAATGTATCGGTTGTCGTTGAACGCCTTACCCAGCGCCTCGACCACCGCGACAATTTCGATCCCGCCTAACAGTCCCGTCACAAGCGCCGCGACTGCTACTACGAACAGTGGATTGAAACGCAGCGCGAAGCCCAGCACCACGAGCGCGATGCCCAGCAATGGCCAATAATTCATTCTTCCCCCTCACCATATCCGCCGCCGCCGGGCGTCAGGATCACGAATGTGTCACCAGGCAACATTTCGGCTGAACCGGTCGCCCCCAGATGTTCAATACTGCCGTCGGCGCGCTCTACCCAGTTCTTTCCGGGAAGCGCGTTGCCTCCGCCGCGGATACCGCGCGGGGCCACTTCGCGGCGGTTCGCCAGCATATTGGCGCGCATCGGCTCGAGGAAGGTCACCCGCCGCTCAACCCCGTCGCCGCCGCTATGCGCCCCGCTGCCGCCTGACCCGCGCCGGATCGAAAACCGGTCAAGCCGCACGGGGAAGCGCGATTCCAGAATCTCCGGGTCGGTCAACCGGCTGTTGGTCATATGGGTCTGAACCGCGCTGGTCCCGTCATGGTCTGGCCCTGCGCCCGAGCCGCCAGCGATGGTCTCGTAATATTGATGTTGTTCGTTGCCGAAGGTGAAGTTGTTCATCGTCCCCTGACTCGGCGCGAGGCGGCCTGTCGCCGCAAACAGCGCGTCGGTCACGACCTGGCTGGTTTCGACATTGCCGGCAACCACCGCAGCTGGTGGTGCAGGATTTAGCATCGAACCCTCAGGCACGATCAATTTAACTGGCCTCAGGCAGCCATCATTCATCGGGATGACATCGTCGATTAATGTGCGCAACACATAGAGCGCGGCGGCGCGAGTGATCGAGCGCGGCGCATTGAAATTGTTAGCCAGCTGGGCGCTGGTGCCTGTAAAGTCGAACACTGCGGAACGCGCTTCGCGGTCGACACGGATTGCGACTTTGACAGTCGCCCCGTTGTCCATCGGGTATGCAAAACTACCGTCGCTTAACTGAGGCAACAGGCGTCGGACCGATTCCTCGGCATTGGCCATCACGTGATCCATATAGGCAGCAACGATGTCCGCCCCTTGTTCGCGGGCCGAACTTTGCAGCAATTCTGCCCCACGCATGCAGGCGGCGAGCTGGGCGCGCAGGTCGGATAAATTGCGGTCAGGATTGCGTGCGGGCCAGCGGCCAGCGCCAAGGGCCCCGCGAACCGCATTCTCGCGGAAGCGCCCTTCATCGACCAGCAGGAAATTATCGATCAGGACCCCTTCCTCATCGATCGTCCGGCTATCGGGCGGCATCGAACCGGGGGCAATACCGCCGATATCCGCATGGTGTCCGCGCGCAGCAACAAATGCATCCGGCTGCTGGTTCGCCGCATCGTAGAATACCGGCACGATTACCGTGATATCGGGCAGATGCGTGCCGCCTCGATAGGGATCGTTGAGCAGATAGGCATCGCCGTGCCGGATACCGCGCCCGTCCGCCCCGTGCCTACGCGCTTCAAGGATACGCCGGATGCTGTCGGCCATTGATCCCAAATGAACTGGGATATGCGGCGCATTGGCGATCAAATTTCCCTCTGAATCGAACAGAGCGCAGGAAAAATCCAGCCGTTCCTTGATGTTGACTGAGGTGGCGGTCGACTGGAGCACGACGCCCATTTCCTCGGCAATCGCCATGAACAGATTGTTGAATATCTCCAGCCGGACTGGATCGACTGCTGTACCTGCGGCCCGCTGGCGTACCAGTTCCTCGATGCGGGTGAGGACCAGACTGCCTTCGTCTGCCAATTGCGCCTGCCACCCGGCTTCGATGACAGTGGTCGAGCCCAGGTCCATCACAAGCGCCGGGCCAGTTACCACTTCCGCGGTCGTCAACGATGCGCGCTCGATTGTCTGCAATTCGCCTTTGGTCTGACCATTTACGGCTAGCGGCTCGGCCTGGGCCTGAGCCAATCCGCCCACCGAGCCGGATGCCTCGACACTCAGCGCTTCAACGATGATGTGCGCATCTTCCTCCGAATAGCCATACCGTTGGCGGTGGAGGATGCGAAAGGCGGCATCCATGTCTGCCGCTTTGCCGCAATCGATGGTGAGGACACTGTCGCTGCCAGCAAAGCGCAAACGCGCCCGGCTCTCCAGCCGGATGGCGTCAGGCGGCACCCGCTGCTGCGCCAGTGCCGCCGTCGCTTCGTTCTGCAACGCGGCGAGTTCTTCGATGAAGCTCTCGCCAAGCGCGCGCACCAGGCTTTTTTCGCGTATCGCCTTCACCGGCGCAATACCGATACCGTATGCCGAAAGCATTCCAGCCAGCGGGTGGACCAGCACTGTCGTCATTCCCAGCACATCGGCGACGCGGCAGGCATGTTGCCCCCCGGCTCCGCCAAAGCAGGCGAGCGCATAGCAGGTCACGTCATGGCCGCGGGCAATGCTGATCTTGCGGATAGCGCTCGCCATGCTGTCCACCGCGATGGCGAAAAAGCCTTCTGCAATCTCGCGCAGCGGGAGCGGCTTGGGCAGTGAGGCGCAAACCTCCTCCAAGCGCATACGCGACGCTTGCGGGTCGAGCGGTTCGTCTCCGCCGCGCCCGAAAACGTGCGGGAAAAAGGCCGGGTCGATCCGTCCCAAGAACAGATTACAGTCGGTGACCGTTAGCGGTCCGCCTTTACGGTAACATGCCGGGCCGGGATCGGCGCCCGCACTTTCCGGGCCGACGCGGAACCGGTACCCGTCGAACCGGCAAATGGAGCCGCCTCCCGCTGCCACCGTGTGGATCTGCATCATCGGCGCCGCCACCCGCACGCCGGCAACAACGCTGTCACCGGTCAGTTCATATTCGCCTGCATAATGCGCGACATCCGTGCTGGTGCCGCCCATGTCAAATCCAATGAGCCGGTGATGACCTAGCCGCGCAGAAGTGGCGACCATTCCGACAACGCCGCCCGCTGGACCGGAAAGTATCGCATCCTTGCCGCGAAACGCGCCGACCTCGGCGAGGCCGCCGTTAGACTGCATGAAGCGCAAGCTCTCGGTTTGAGGCAGGCTTGCGGTAAGCGCATCGGTATAACGCCGCAGCACCGGCGAAAGGTAGGCGTCAACCACCGTGGTGTCGCCCCTCGGTACCAGCTTGATTAGCGGAGCAACTTCATGGCTTACGCTCACCTGCGAAAATCCGATCTCGCGAGCGATTTGCGCCAGTTGCGCTTCATGCTGCGGATATTTCCAGCCGTGCATCAGGACGATTGCGATGGCATCAAAGCCATCCGCACGCAGTCTGGCAAGATCGGCTCGAGCGGCGTCTTGGTTGAGTGGACCCAATACCTCGCCGTCCTCTGCAACCCGTTCGTGCACTTCTACGACACGCGCCGGCAACTGCTCCGGCAAAATAATGTGGCGGGCGAATATCTCGGGCCTCGCCTGAGTGCCGATTCGCAGCGCATCCCCGAAGCCCTCGGTGATAATGAGCGCCAAACGCTCTCCCTTTCGCTCAAGAAGTGCATTGGTGGCTACTGTCGTTCCTATGCGTACTTCTGCGATCGGCCCACCGCCGAAGCGTGCCAGCAACCGCCTTACGCCCTCGCTTGCAGCGTCTGCATACCGCCCGCTGTCTTCGGATAGCAGCTTATCGGTCACCAGCCGCCCGTCAGGAGTGGTGGCGACAACGTCGGTAAAAGTCCCTCCGCGATCAATTGCGAAACGCCATGCATTGCACTGATCGATCAAAGCATTGTCCCGCAAAAGGTTACAAGTCGGCAGATATTCCTGCTTTGCATGCGCAGCCAGCAAATTCAAATATCGCGGGATTCTCGGGATGTGAATTTGATAGAATTCAAGGGTCGTTTTCGACTTCAAATGATGTCTCACTTTCAGCCTAGTCGACTAAATTAATCAGAGTCATAGATTGGCTGCCTCAGGAATTATTACCCTGAAGGCAGCCGCGCCACTCTACGAAATTATCCCTATTTCCAACGCCGTCGAAAATTGCGTGCCGGACGCGCGATAGATTGCAACGTTGCCGCTGTTGACCTCGCCCAGACCGGGCACTTTCAATGCGCGTTCCTGCTAACTGTTCAGGCGGCTGCGATGTTACTGAAACTCAATCAAATCATGAATGAACTTCAGTTTCTCCGAAACCCGACGCGACAATGCAAATGGGTAGTAATCACTATGTCCGATTGATCTGTTCATTGCATTCATCGCCACCGTAATTGGTATCCAATGGGCCATGAGTTGTTCGAAATCGGACACATGATACGGGTCGGTCAACTGTTCCAAATGAGGTGCACCACTTTGTAGTGGCTGAGGGTTTAGTCCGTAGGCGTAAGCGGTTTCAAGACCGCCAACCATGTGGAAATAATGGGCCCAAGTCTCTGCGAAATCTTCCCATGGGTGGGCGCTTGCATAGGTGCTGACATAGGTTTTTTCCCAGTTTTCTGCTGGGCCGCTGGCATAATATAATTTCAACGATTCTGAATAACCACGGCGCTCGTCCCCGAAACAGGCACGGAATTTGTCAATCACACCTTCCTGATCGACAAGTCTATCCCAGTAATAATGTCCTACTTCATGTCGAAAGTGGCCGATCAACGTCCGGTATGGTTCGCCCATTGCCGTCCGGTTTTTCTCGCGGATAGCGTCATCGGCTTCGGCAATGTTGATGGTGATCAGACCATTGCCGTGACCCGTCATCACCCGCTTTGCTTTTCCGTCTGGATGAAATTCGTCACCCAGTAATTCGAAGCGCAGGTTTCCTTTAGAATGGATAACTTCATTCTCCAGCGGAAGATTGAACCTGATGATTGCATAAAACAGCCGGCGCTTCGCACGTTCCAGCCTGCGCCACTGTAATTTCTTTTCCGGATCAGAAATATTGGGGATCCTGACTGTGTGCGAACAGCTCTGGCATCGCTTCGATTTGCTGGCGGGTTCACACAACCAGTTGCAACCAATCAGATTGCGGTTGGCACATGGCACATAGATCGCTTCGCCGGTGGCCGGCCGTACCTGTTCGGCAGGCACAATCAGCATTATGTCTGCTGAGGGCAAATATCCCAAAGTGGATGAGCAAGTTACACATTTACTATTGTTGAAATGGATTTGATTCCCGCAACCGGGACACAAGAATCTGCGCAAACTGAATAGACCTTAAAAAGGATGATATATTTTTAACAGCGGCTGTTCAGTCACCGTGTGAAAGTTGCGTCGCTAAGATTACCGCTCTGCATTTGATTATTGCTGAACCTGCAATTCTACGCTCATTGACTCGCTGGACGGGCCGTATCGCATGCCGGATACAGGCGATGCATCGCTATAGTCGAGCCCGGTTGCGACACGAGCATAGCGCTCATCCGGCGAATAGCCATTGGAAACGTCGAAACCGACCCAGCCAATTCTTTCCATATGCGCTTCGGCCCACGCGTGCGTGGCATCCTGATCTTCGCGGTCGTTCATCAGCAAGTACCCGGAAACATACCGCGCCGGATGGCCCATCAATCGCATGGCAGACAGAAACACGTGAGCGTGGTCCTGGCATACGCCGGCGCCCGTTTCGAGCGCTTGTTCGGCTATGGTCTCAGCATTGGTTCGCCCGATTTCATAAGGCATATGCTCTACGATGAGCGCCGACAGCGCATGGGCGCGTGTTATATCACTATCATAATCGGAACCCAGTTCTTTGACCAGCGCACGCACTTTCTCGCCCGGCTGGGTAAGCGTTGTAGGCTGACTGAAGGCACCGAGCGGCATAAAGCCGCGATGCTGGCCAATAATTCCGGACGATTGGGCAAC
>JBBKWK010000070.1:0-3712 GCA_037968915.1 Pontixanthobacter sp. | reverse complement strand
CACAGGTTCGCCCTCGGCGGTGACCGACTTGCCGTTGCTCTCCATCTCCAATTGCTGGAGATAGTCAGGGAACAGCCCCAGACGCTCGTCATAGGCGAACACCGCGCGCGTCTGGCAGCCGCGCAATTGCGTGTAATATTGATCGGCAAAGGCGGCGCGCAGCGGCAAATTGGCCGCGCCATTTTTGTCGCGAAAATGCCGATCAACCGCCGCGGCGCCCTCCAGCATTTGCGCAAAATCATCCCAGCCCACTGAAATCGCAACGGGAAAGCCGATGGAAGACCATAGCGAATATCGTCCGCCGACATTCTCCGAAAACGGCAGGATCCGCGTTTCATCGACGCCCCACTGAACCGCCGCATCGGGATTGGCGGTTAGCGCAACAACCCTGCCGCCGGGATCCGATACACCATTATCGCCCAGCCATTTAAGCGCGCTGTCCGCGTTGATCATCGTTTCGATGGTGGTGAATGTCTTGGACGCAATCGCAATCATGGTCGTCTCCGGATCGCACGCCGCAAAGGCTGCCTCCAGCGCGACGCCGTCGATATTCGACACCACATGCACATCGACCAAAGCCAGATCGCGCGACAATGCATCGACCGCCAACGCAGGGCCAAGCGCGGAGCCGCCAATACCGATGTGGATCAGATGTTTGACCGGCCCCAACGCCCCTTCGTGAATTGCCTCAACCAGCATTTTCATCCGCAGATGCAGGGCTTGCGCTTCTTCGACCGAGGCTTCGTTGCCGACACCGCGCTGGGCGGTATGTTCGGCCGATCGGTCTTCGGTGTTGTTGATTCTCGCGCCGGCGAACAATTCTTCGCGCCTGGCGTCAAAACCAGCGGCCCTGGCCAATTCCTCGAACTGACCCAGCAATTCGGCGTCGAGGTGAGTTTTCGACCAATCGCACAGCATCCCGCCCCGGTCGACACCCTCGCCCCATTCGAGCCGATCCGACAGTAATTCCAGTCGGTTGCCCGCCGCAAACAGATTGGTCAGGGTCTTGCGGGGATAGCCTTCCAATTTGGTCCACACCGCGGCAACTGCATCATTCACATGAAAATCCTTTCCTAGGCCTGCTCCACGCGGGTAGGGACTGCGGCGATGATTTGGAACCCTCCACGCTCGCCCGACTACGAATTCCGTGCCGGTATGATGTGCAGCAGCGAATATTTCGTCCTAGACGCCGCCAAACTGGGCCCAGAAGCCCCAAGCCGAGATTGAATTATGAACGACGCAACTTCCGCCAGCCAGAGTGCGAATCAGGCGGAATCCTGGCCGGAAGCCAAAAAGGACGAAGGCAATTTCTTTGTCTTCCTGCTCAAGCTGGTGCTGATTGTAGTCATATTCCGGAGCTTCATTTTCTCTCCGTTCAACATTCCTAGCGAAAGCATGATGCCAGGGCTGGTTAATGGCGACCAATTGCTCGCCGCGAAATGGCCCTATGGTTACAGCAAGAACTCGTTCCCGCTTCTGCCGGGCCGCATCTTCGCGTCCGGACCCGAACGCGGCGATGTGGTTATCTTCAAACATCCCATCGACGGGACTGATTACATCAAGCGCGCCATCGGCCTGCCGGGCGACACCGTGGAAGTGCGCGACGGTCAGATCATTTTGAATGGTGAAGCAGTGCCAAAGGCTGCGGCCACCAATTTCGTCATACCGCAATCTCCCAACACGCAGTGCCACGTCTTTTCCGAACCGGTATCCTTGGCCGATGGCACGTCCGCCTGCAGCTACCAGCAATACCGGGAAACGCTCCCAAATGGTGTGTCTTACAACGTCCTTGATTTCGGCGATTTCCCGCAGGACAATTTTGGACCCGTTGTGGTGCCGGAAAACAAATTCTTCGCTATGGGCGACAATCGCGACAATTCGCAGGACAGCCGGTTTCCGGCGGAACCCGGCGGCGGTGTCGGGATAGTGCCGGAAGAAAATCTGGTCGCCCGCGCCAGTGTGATGATGTGGTCAACCGATGGCGGCGCAGAATGGCTGCTGCCGTGGACCTGGTTCACCGCCGCGCGCTGGGAACGGATCGGAAACGGCCTATGAATGAACTGACCAAGCAAGCCCGCGAGTGGCTCGTCAATCAAGGTTTTACCGTCAAGGATGACCCGCTGTGGCACGAGGCACTTACACATGGCAGCACCGGCAATGCGCGTGATTACCAGCGACTTGAATTCCTCGGTGACCGCGTATTGGGCCTGACAGTCGCGGCATTGCTGTACGAGCGTAACCTTGGTGCAGAGGGGGCTTTGGCCCAGCGGCTGAACGCGCTGGTCAGCCGGTCAACCTGCGCGGAAATCGCGCGCGAAATTGGCGCAGCGCGGTTTATAAATCTGGGCAAGCAAGCCCGCGACGATGGCGCCGCCGACAGCGATAATATCCTCGGCGATGTGATGGAAGCATTGCTCGGCGCAAATTTCATGGAAGCGGGCTATGACGCCTCAAGCCAGCTGATCCAGACAATCTGGCACAGCCGTATCGTAGGCAGCGCGGGCACCTCCAAACACCCCAAGAGCGCCCTGCAGGAATGGGCTGCAGGCAATCGCCGCAAGGGGCCGGAATATGTTATCATCGACCGTTCGGGGCCTGACCATTTGGCGGAATTCACGGTCCGCGTAACTATCAAGAACGTAGGCGAGGCCGAGGCCACGGCGAACAGCAAACAAGAGGCGGAGACCGAAGCGGCCCGGCTATTTATGGAGCGATTTGGATGAGTGACCACGAACAGAAGGTTCCACCGAAATCCGGACCAAAATGCGGGGTCGTTGCGGTAATCGGCGCGCCGAATGCGGGTAAATCGACGCTGGTCAATCAGCTGGTGGGCCAAAAGGTCGCGATCACCAGCGCCAAAGCGCAAACCACCCGCGCCCGGCTGATGGGCGTGGCGCTGGCGGACGAGGTTCAGATCATCCTCGTCGACACCCCCGGTATCTTCGCGCCCAAGCGCCGCCTAGACCGCGCGATGGTCAGCGCGGCATGGGAAGGCGCGAGCGAGGCCGATGCGGTGTTGCTGGTGATCGATCCGCTGAAACAGCGGCGGCATGAAGTGATGCCACTGCTCGAAGCACTGGCGAAACGTCCGGAGCGCAAATTGCTGGTACTCAACAAGGTCGACAAGGCGGTCAAGGAACCGCTGCTGGAACTGGCCGAGGAACTGTCCGCGCTGGTGAAATTTGACGAAGTGTTCTTCATTTCCGCACTGACCGGTGACGGGGTGCCGGAATTGAAAGCGCATCTGGCGGGCCTGATGCCTGAAAGCGCGTGGCATTATCCGGAAGATCAGGTGTCCGACGCCAGCGAACGCCTGATGGCGGCGGAAATTACCCGCGAACAATTGTACAAACAGCTGCATGACGAACTGCCCTATGACAGCGCAGTGCGCCCCGAAAGCTACACCGTGCGCAAGGATGGGTCGGTCGAAGTGCGCCAGCAGATCGTGATCGGGCGCGACAGCCAGAAACCCATCGTGCTCGGCAAAGGCGGCGCAATGATCAAGTCCATCGGCGAAGCTGCGCGGGAGGAATTGTCAAAGGTGTTGGGCGTGAAGGTCCATTTGTTCCTGCACGTGAAGGTGGATCAAAACTGGTCCGATGATAAGGAAATCTTCGAGGAAATGGGGCTGGATTGGGGGAAGTGAGACTAGGCGGAATAGTTCTACTTGCCTGCGTTTTGTTGGGCTGCAAAAATGATGCTCTGGTACTGA
>JBBKWK010000069.1:0-8648 GCA_037968915.1 Pontixanthobacter sp. | reverse complement strand
CAGAGAATCGCCTATCTGGAAGAAGGCGATTGGGTGGTCATCACCCGCGATGGTGCCACAATTTACGACGAACAAAATGACGAGGTAGAGCGAGAAATCACCACTTCGGGCGCATCGGCAGCTGCGGTGGAGAAAGGCAATTATCGCCACTTCATGCAGAAAGAAATATTTGAACAGCCAACTGTCGTAGCGCAGACGCTCAGCAGCTATATTCGGCAGTCTGACAACAGCGTGGCATTGCCGCAGATGGACTTTGATTTATCGTCGATCAAGCGGATTACTATCGTTGCTTGCGGCACGTCCTATTACGCCGGAATGGTCGCCAAATATTGGTTCGAACAATTCGCCCGCGTGCCTGTGGATATCGATGTCGCCAGTGAATTTCGATACCGTGATCCGGTGCTGGAAGACGGCGGTCTGTCGTTGTTCATTTCGCAATCGGGCGAAACCGCTGATACGCTGGCGGCGCTGCGCCATTGCAAGCAGGCTGGCCAGACGATTGCGGTCGTTGTCAATGTCCCGACCAGTTCGATGGCGCGCGAGGCGGATTTGCTGCTGCCCACCCATGCTGGGCCGGAAATTGGGGTGGCTTCGACGAAGGCGTTTACTTGCCAATTGGCGGTGCTGGCGGCGCTGGCAGCACATCTTGCCGTAAAGAAGGGCCGGATGGACCGGGTGGAGGAGCAGGAAGTGGTTAAACATCTGCTCGAAGCGCCCGCTTGTCTTAATTTTGCGCTCGATCATGATGAAGACATCGCCGCAATCGCTCCGCTGATCGCTCCGGCGCGCGACGTGCTGTATCTCGGACGCGGGCCAGACTATCCCTTGGCTCTGGAAGGCGCGCTAAAGCTGAAAGAAATCAGCTACATCCATGCCGAGGGCTATGCTTCTGGCGAAATGAAACACGGACCGATCGCGTTGATCGACGAAGCGGTACCTGTGATTGTGCTGGCACCATCGGGGCCACTGTTTGAAAAAACTGTGTCGAATATGGAGGAAGTGCGCGCACGCGGCGGACAGATCGTGCTCATTTCAGACCGCGAAGGACTGGCAGAAGCGGGTGAGGGCTGTCTCGCCACCATCGAAATGCCTCGTGTCCATCCGTTGATCGCGCCATTGGTATATGCAGTGCCGGTGCAATTGCTCGCCTATCATACAGCCTGCGTCAAAGGCACCGATGTCGATCAGCCGCGTAATTTGGCTAAATCTGTCACGGTGGAATAGAGGAGACGGCAATGAAGGTAACGGGTGGCTGCCATTGCGGAAAAGTACGATTTTCGGTTGAAACAGTTCAATCGCCAGAATTGCTCGATTGCAACTGTGCAATCTGCAGCCAGACCGGTCATATCCACCTGTTCATCGCGCATGAAGACTTTCAGTTAGAAAGCGGCGCAGATTCGCTAATTTCCTATCGGTTCGGCACGATGCAAGCGGAACATTTGTTTTGCAAACAATGCGGTATCAAGAGCTTTTACCAACCACGGTCACACCCCACCGCTTGGAGCGTCAATTTCAATTGTCTCGATCAGGGGCACGGTATCACACCTAAAATTGTTCCTTTTGATGGTCGGAATTGGGAGCAGGCAAAGGCCGAAATTTCGGATACTTAATCGTTAGAATTCAACCGGATCACAAATTAAGAAAAGCGAATTGATGCCATAGGTTTACGTCGTGGAAACCTTTGCTTGCTACGCGCTTATTTGTGCAGGAATTACAAGCCCAAGAAACCGCTGCGAAAATCGCATTGCCGATGAAAGCCGTGCTGGGTTTGCGAGATCCAGCACGCGAAAATTTGGCGCGTTTGCGCGGATTGCAGCATCCACATTTGATCAGGGGCAAAATTGTTAGGCTGATCGCCCAGTTGATTGCCGCGGCTTTGGTATCATTCCTGTCTCACGAGTTCATTCATCCGATAGGCTTGGTAGCCTGGGCGTTGGCGCTGGGGTTCTCTCTGGCATTCAACGCGCAGGTCAGCGCCAATCTTGCCGACCCGGACGGGCGGGCCATGTCCGCAGCGGATTTCCGCAAACACGGCATTTCGATTGTGGCCATCGGCTTGATATGGTGCGTCCCGATCCTTTGGTTCGGAGTTCTGGGTGGTGGTTCAGAGCTGTTGGTGCTGTGGGCGATCATCGCGGCACTGATTGTCGGTTCTTCGTTAAACGCGGCTGCAACACCGCTGGCGACGATCGTGTTTGCGGCCATCATAGGCGCTGCAGCAGCGATCGCCTTCGCGTTTACCGGCCAATACGTGATGGTGATTGTATGTCCGGCCTTTGTGGCGGCCATATCATTTGGCACGGTCTCCATGGCGAAAACTTATCTTGAAGCGCGAATTGCGGAAGCGGCCATTGTGGAAAAGGACGAAGTGGTTTCGCTTCTGCTTCGCGAATTTGAGGAAAATCAAGCTGATTGGCTATGGCAGATCGATACCGCGCGCCGGGTACGAACGGTATCGCCGCGTTTTTCGTTCGCGCTGGGAAACACCACAGAAGAAACTAACGGCAAGCCATTCCTGCAATTAATCAGCGGCAGCCAATGGGAGTCTGGCCAGTTCGACCCGACCCTTCGCGATCTGGCTGAACGGCTAAAGCGGAAGGAGAGTTTCTCCAACCTGCTGGTTAAGGTTTGTATTAGCGGCGTGCACCGGTGGTGGGAGTTGTCGGGTACGCCGATGCTGGATGAAAATGGCAATCATATCGGGTTCCGCGGCGTTGGTTCGGATGTAACCGAGCAGCGCGAGTCGAGCGAGAAAATTGCGTATCTTGCCCGCTATGACACGCTAACCGGTCTGCCTAACCGTCTGATGTTGAACGAAGGATTGGGCGAGGCGCTACGCTATGCCAAACAATGGCGTACTCGCTGCGCTTTCCTGATGATCGATCTGGACCGTTTCAAATCTGTGAATGATTCGCTCGGCCATTTGATTGGCGACCAATTGCTTGCGGAAGTTTCTTTGCGATTGAAGGATGTAATTAGCGAAAACGAACGCGTCGGCCGGCTTGGCGGGGATGAATTCGGCATAGTTATTCGTGATGCGACGGACGCTGGCTACGTGGTCAAAGTCGCGAACAAAGTTATTGAACGATTGTCACGTCCATACGAAATTGGTCATCACACGCTTTATGTGGGCGCCAGTGTGGGCACCGCCATCGGACCGCGTGACGGAACCACGGTCGAAGATTTGATGCGCAATTCAGATCTCGCACTTTACCGGGCCAAGGATGAGGGCGGCGGGGAACATTGCGCCTATGAACCATCCTTGCACGCTGTGGCAGAAGAACGGCGCAAGCTGGAATTCTCGCTTCGTCACGCGATAGAACGAAACGAATTGGTGCTCAATTTCCAACCGGTAGTTGACGCTTATAGAGAAAATGTCGTCAGTTTCGAAGCGCTATTGCGCTGGAACAGCGCGGATCACGGTTCCGTCAGCCCTGACAAATTTATCCCGCTGGCCGAAGATACACGGTTGGTCGTGCCAATTGGCGAATGGGTGCTGGAACAGGCCTGCCTCGAGGCAATCAATTGGCCAAAACACATTCGCATCGCGGTAAATGTATCGGGCGAACAGTTAATCCAGCCCGAATTTGCGACAACAGTGGTCAGGGCTTTGAATAAGAGTGGCCTGACCGCACAGCGGCTGGAAATCGAAGTCACTGAAAGCATCTTCCTGCGCGATGCCGATCTTGCCCGAAAGGCGTTGGAAGAGATCATGGCCCTTGGCTGTACGGTGGCGCTCGACGATTTCGGGACCGGCTATTCGTCGCTTGGCTATTTGCGCAAGCTCAGGTTCTCAACCATCAAAGTCGACCGCTCGTTTGTGCAAGGCGCGGCAAACAAAAATCCTGAGAGCCTCGCGATCATTCGCGCTGTTGTGGCTATGGCTGACAGTCTGGAGATGTCGACCACAGCAGAAGGCGTCGAAACAGCCGAAGAGGCGGAAATGGTCCGCGAATTGGGATGTAAGAAAATTCAGGGATATTACTTCGGGCGGCCAATGCCTGCGGAAGAAGCGCGGCTTGTTTGCGTGCGAAAAACCCGGCCAGTCGAGAGGGCCTGACCCAGATCAGGCGGAGATAATCGCAGCTTCGACAATTCCTGCGAACAGTGCCCGCCCATCGTCACCGCCATGCGCCGCTTCCATCGCCCGTTCGGGATGAGGCATCATGCCCAACACGTTGCCGGCCTTGTTTAAAATCCCGGCAATATCGCGGCGCGAACCATTGCATGGCTCGTCATAGCGAAATGCCACCCGGCCTTCTCCCTCCAGTTGATCTAGCGTGGCATCGTCGGCGAAATAATTGCCGTCATGATGGGCGACCGGGATGCGGATGATCTGTCCCGCATCATATCCGCCTGTAAACAATGATTGGTTGTTCTCAACCTTTAGCGCCGCGGTCCGGCAAATGAAATTCTGCGCAGCATTTCGCATCAATGCGCCCGGCAGCAGTCCGCTCTCCGTCAACACCTGAAATCCGTTGCATATACCCAGCACCGGCACTCCGCGGTTTGCAGCTGCGACTACGGCCCGCATAATCGGACTGCGCGCCGCCATCGCGCCGGAACGCAGATAGTCGCCATAGGAAAATCCGCCTGGCAAAGCGATGAAATCAAGGTTTTTCGGCAATTCCGCATCACCGTGCCACACCCGGATTGGCGCGGCGCCAGTGGTCAGTTCCAGCGCCACCGACATGTCCCGGTCACAATTTGAGCCGGGGAAAGTAATTACCGCAGCACGGAAAGCCATCACGCGGTCTCCGTCTCAGTCATTCTTTCAATTCGGTAATTCTCGATCACCATATTGGCGAGCAGCTTGCGGCACATATCGTCCAGCGCAGCGTCGCTGACGTTGTCATCCACGTCCAATTCGATCAATCGTCCGGCGCGCACATCATTAACCCCGGCAAAGCCGAGCCCCTCCAACGCGTGATGGATCGCGCGGCCTTGCGGATCGAGCACGCCGGGTTTCAGTGAAACGTGGATTTGGACTTTCATCGCGCGGGCCTTTGCAAAAACGGGGTGCCTGAGAATCGCCCGCTTCCTATGGCGCGGCGAACGACCACGGGCAAGGGAGTGGCGGATGGTTATCCGTGCCTGCGACACCTTAGTCTCCCGCTATTCAATCCGTATTTGGAGCGGCGAACCTGTTTCAAATGCGCAACAACCAGCAGGATTCGTCATAGACAAAACTGGCGCAGTATTCAGCGCATCTGCTGAAAATTCATGCAATACAGACAAATACCGGACTTTGGAGAATCCGACAGAGTTTAGCAGTGGAAAATTTAGGTAGGTTGTGCAGTCAGGCCTAGGCTACCGCGTCTCAAATAGAAAACTCAGGGAAACCAATTTGATGAATTCAATTTTTCTTCGCTCGGACGTCCGCTTTGCTGCAGCCAGCCTTCTGTCCATCGCGATGGCCACCGCAGCAAACCCGGTACTGGCGCAAGATGCCGTCGATGCACCCACGGCGTCCACATCGGGGCAACTTGATGTAATCGTGGTAACCGCCAATCGCCGTGAAGAAAATTTGCAGGACGTAGCAGTATCGGCCGCGACGCTCGATTCAGCGCGGGTGCAGTCGATTTTCGATTCAGGTGCGGATATTACTGCACTTGCAGCCCAGGTTCCGGGGTTATTCGTCGAAAGCTCCAACGGCCGCGCCGCACCCCGCTTTTACATTCGCGGGCTCGGTAATACCGACTTCGACCTAGCGGCGTCGCAGCCAGTTTCGGTGATCATGGACGATGTGGTGATGGAAAACGTCACCCTCAAAGCCTTCCCGATTTTTGACGTTGACCGGATCGAAGTACTGCGCGGTCCGCAAGGCACATTGTTTGGCAGCAATACCCCGGCTGGTACGGTCAAGATCGATACCAAGAAACCAAGCCAGGAATTGTCAGCGCAGGGCTCGTTCAGCCTGGGCAGTTATAACACCATTGCCTTCGATGCAGGCGTGGGCGGCGGATTGGTTGAAAACACGCTGGCTGGCCGCATCTCGGTCATGTATCAAGGCCGCGACGATTTCATCGACAATGGCTTCACTGGTGAACAGGACGCCTACGGCAGCTTCGATCAATACGCTGTGCGCGGCCAATTGCTGTTCACACCCAGTGATGCATTGAGCATCCTCGGAACTGTCCAGTACAGTGATCTTGACGGTACCTCGACCCTGTTCCGTGCCAATATCCTCGGCCCTGGCAACAATGAGCTGAACCAAAACTATGACCGCAAGAAGGTGTTTTACGATGCCGGTGGTCGCAATCTGTCGAAATACGAAGTTATCAGCAGCTCGCTGAAGGTCGAATACGAAGCCGAGGGTGCTACGCTGACCTCGATCACGTCCTATCAGGAAAGCAACGGGTCCAGTCGCGGCGATATCGATGGCGGCAATTTGGTAACTGGCCCGGGATTCATTCCTTTTCCGTCGGACACACGGGATTCAATCGACCTGTACCAGCTTACGCATGAGGTTCGCCTGGCATCAAACGGGGAAAGTGCGCTTCAGTGGCAATTGGGCGGGTTTGTATTCAAGAGCGACTTCACGGTCTTGACCGAAGGTTTCACCTTCCCGCCACCGGTAACCGTGCGGCATCAGGACACCAGCTGGGCGGTTTTTGGCCAGGGCACTTATAAGTTGACCGACATGGTCAAGGTCACTGCAGGCCTACGCTACACCGATGACGAGAAGAACTTTTTCGTCCTCTCGGGCGCTCCGTTGAATTTCCGTGAAGTGTCGGATGAACGGCTTAGCTGGGATGTTAGCGGCTTTGCCGATGTGTCGGATGATGTCAGCCTGTATGCCCGCGTCGCCAGCGGGTTCCGCGCACCGACTATCCAAGGCCGCGACGTAGCGTTTTTTGCGCAGCCATCGGTGGCCACGTCAGAAAAAATCATGTCCTACGAAGTCGGTTTTAAAAGCGAGCTGGCGGATCGCCGGGTTCGCCTGAACGGTGCGATTTTCACTTACACCGTCAAGGATCCGCAGTTCACTGCAGTCGGCGGGGCCAACAATCTAGTCCAACTCGTTAATGCCAATGAAGGCAAGGCGTGGGGTTTTGAACTCGATTCCGCATTCCAGATCACCGACAATTTCCTGATCACGGCTGGCCTCAGCTATAATGATACAGAAATTAATGACGATATGTTGGCGGTTGGCATCTGTGCCCAGTGCACAATCACCGATCCAATCGTGAATATTGGCGGTACCAACCGCGCCTTGGTTGATGGCAATCCTTTCCCCAACGCGCCGGAGTGGATTGGCGACATAACTGCGCGCTATTCCGTGCCGCTGGGCAATGGCGGCGAAATATTCGCCTACACCGACTGGACCTATCAAGGCGATACCAACTTCTTCCTGTATGAATCGCTTGAATTCAATTCCGACAATCAGATCGAGGGTGGTCTGCGAATTGGCTATGTCGCGCCGGGCGGCACCTATGAAGTGGCCGCCTTCGCGCGCAATATTACCGATGCTGACAATGTTAAAGGCGGCATTGATTTCAACAATAACACCGCTTTCGTGAACGAACCGCGCACTATTGGTGTGTCGGTGCGGCTGCGGTACTGATTGTGATCTGAATTGAAGTATTGGGGGCGGGACCAGGCGTTCCGCCCCAGTTTATTGAGGCCACTTCAGCCTTGGGCGTACACCGCTTTCAACCATCACTTTGCGGGTATTTGGTTGGCCTGCGGCAAAACCAACACTTCCAACCCGGCATCGGGTTTGAGGAAGCGATCGGCGGTTATACGGATTTCTTCCGGTGTCACGGCTGCGATCAATTCACGCATTTGTAAGTAGCGATCTATCCGCTCGCTTTCACTTTGCGCGCGGTCCACCAACCCCATCCAGCCGCCATTACTTTTCAGTGCATTATCAAAAGTTTCGATCAACGGACGGCGCGCACGGTCAAGCGTATCGACCTCGACGGGTTCGCTCCTCAGCCGCGCCAGTGCTGCCCAAATTGCGTCCCGGGTCGCATCGACATCGACTACATCGACTGATGCCGCGATGGCAAAAGTTCCAAATCCGGGATAATCGCGCGAGGTATTGCTGTTGGCGCCGGGGGAATAGGTTTTGCCCAAACGCTCGCGCAATTCTTCCTGCAGTGCCAGCCGGACTATTCTCTCCAGCACTGTAAGCCGGGCATCCAGTTGCAGATCCTTATCGTCAACCGTTGGCCATGTAAGCCGCAGCAGCGCCTGATCCGGCTCGCCCCGATGTGTTAGAACGCGGGATGCCCTGTTGTCCGTGAAACTACGCTGGCGTGCGTCCATGCGCGGTTTAAACTGCGATTTGCGTTGAGGCAGGGCACCGAAGGTCGCGGCCACCAGATCGATTGCAGTCTGTTCGTCGATATCTCCGACCAGCGCCACTTCCAGCGCGCCATTCGTCAAACTGTCGCCTATCGCGCTGCGCAATTGTGCAAAGTCCAGCGCTTTGTAGCTCGCCTCCGACTGCAGAGTGAAGCGTGGGTCGCCGTCGGAAATGATTCCGCCAAGCGCGTTGCTGAGCACGCTATTTGGCGTTGCGTCCTTGCTCTTGAAGAAATTGGCGATGCTGCGCCCGAACCGGATCTCCGCTTCCTTGCGGTATCCGGGATCGGTCAATCCCGCAGTCAGTAATTGCAGTTGCAATTCCAGATCGCGCG
>JBBKWK010000068.1:0-7122 GCA_037968915.1 Pontixanthobacter sp. | reverse complement strand
GATGGTCGCATTGCCGCTCAAGTTAGAGCGGAGCTGGTCAAAAAAGCGACGGATAGCCCCCATCAGATGTACCTTCCCATTCAGGATTCCAATTGATTAAACGGGGCAATACGCCAGCATAAGTAACGGGCCTCATAAAGTTCATGGTTAAAATTTTCTTATGCGGGAAACCGGGTAGCTTGGTTGACTTGGCGGGAGCAGCGTGGCGAGAGCTAGGTAATGGATTATCTTGAACCCGGCGAACTCCCGCTGATCGAACGGCTAGTACTGGCGTATGCACCTGCGAGCTCCCGGCCGGCATTTCTGTGCTTGTTGACGCTCGACCACCGACTGGCGCAGATCGTTAGCCAGGCTAGCGAGCCTTTGCTCGCGCAAATGCGATTGGCGTGGTGGCGCGACGAATTGAGCAAGCCGTCGGAGAGAAGGCCCATTGGAGAACCGCTGCTGGCGGCAATTGGCGAAGTGTGGAGCGGGGAAGACAACGCCTTACTGGCGCTAGTTAATGGGTGGGAGGAATTGCTCGCCGAACCGCCGCTGCCAGCCGCCGCTGCGGAAAATTTCGCTAATGGCCGTGCGGCGGGGTTTACAGCAGTTGCGAAGATAGCGGGGGAGCCAGATTGCGAAGCGGCTGTTTCGCTGGCTGCGCGGCGTTGGGCATTGGCCGATTTGGCCGCAAAGACTTCAGACATGGATGAAAAGGCTGAGGTGGTGGCGACTGGGCTCGATCTCGGCGATGCTCCAATTCGATTGCCCCGTGCGATGCGGCCGCTGCTGGTGCTGGACGGGCTCGCACGGGCATCGCTGGCTGCGGGAGGGGCGCCGCTGATGCAGGGCCGCCGGAATATGCTGGCTGCAATGCGGCTTGGTTTGTTCGGCAGGTAGTCTATGCTGCAGTAATCGCAGGGGAGTTTGAATTTGAACCGGATATTTCTGGGCGCAATTTGTGCGTTGGTACTGGTGGGCATTGGAACATTTTGGTGGCGGGGCCGCGCCGAAGTGGAGCAGGGTGCACCGCCGCCGCTGGCCATTCCAACTAAACCCGCCGAACCTGAAATCCCCGTGTCCGATGCAGGTGACCTGAAGGGCCCCGCACCACCAGAAGCAACCGAGCTGACCCGCGAACAACGCCGGTTTTTCCGTTATGACCGAAACCGCGACCAGAAAATTTCGCGCAACGAAATGCTCTCGTCCCGAACGGACGCGGTTCGCAAATTGGACAAGGATGGCAATAATCTGCTGTCATTCGAAGAATGGGCGGTGGCCACCGCAACGCGGTTCGACAAAGCCGACAGGAACAGCAATCGCGAGCTGACCCCAGAGGAATTCGCGACCACCAGACCGAAGAAAAAAGCTAAGCCAGCCTGCAAATGTTGATCAAGCTGTGACCAGTTCGCCCGCGCTAATCCACTCGCCAAAGTCGGCCTTGCCGCGCGAGGTGTAGGCTTCTTTGCGGGATTTTTTCTTCACATCATGTAGCGGGGGAAACAGTCCGAAATTGATGTTCATCGGCTGATAGGTCTCGGCTTCCGCATCGCCGGTGATATGCGCCAGCAAAGCGCCCATCGCGGTGGTTCGGGGCGGGGCCTGCCAAGACTGTCCGGCAATTTCCGCCGCCGCCATCAACCCGGTCATCAGCCCGACCGCGGCACTTTCCACATACCCTTCGCAGCCGGTGATCTGTCCTGCGAAGCGGATATGTGGAGCGTCTTTCAAACGCAATTGTCGGTCCAGTACCATTGGTGCGTTTAGGAACGTATTGCGGTGCAAACCGCCGAGGCGCGCGAACTCCGCATTCTGCAGGCCGGGAATGGTTTTGAACAGTTCCACCTGCGCGCCGTGTTTCAATTTGGTCTGGAAACCGACCATATTCCACAGCGTGCCCAGCTTGTTGTCCTGCCGCAATTGCACCACCGCATAGGGCCAGCGTCCTTGAGGGAATTCTTCGCACGCCGTGCTCGGATCATCCAGCCCGACGGGCTTCATCGGACCATAACGCAGCGTATCGACCCCGCGTGACGCCATGACTTCGATCGGCATGCAGCCCTCAAAATAGGGAGTGCTGGCTTCCCATTCCTTGAAGGTTGTTTTCTCACCGTCGATCAAGCCCTGATGGAAAGCGAGGTATTGTTCCTTGTCCATCGCGCAATTGATGTAATCTTTGCCAACGGAATCCTCGTCGCCGCCTGCACTCGGTTTGTCCCAGCGCGACTGGAACCAGCAGATGTCCATATCGATGCTGTCGCGGTGGATGATTGGCGCAATTGCATCGAAAAAGGCGAGGCTTTCCTGCCCCGTCGCCGCGCCGATGCTTTTTGCGAGCGATGCCGCTGTTAGCGGACCGGTGGCCACAATCGTCAGGCCATCTTGCGGTAACGAGTCGATCCGTTCGCGTACCACTGTGACATTGGGGTGTTCGTCCAGGGCGCGCTGAACTGCGGCGGAGAATATGTCTCGGTCCACCGCCAGGGCAGTGCCAGCAGGCACACGGGCAATCTCGCCCGCCGACATGATCAGAGAATCCAGGCGGCGCATCTCATGGTGGAGCAAGCCGACGGCATTCTTTTCGTCATCATCCGAGCGGAAAGAATTGGAACATACCATTTCCGCAAGGCCATCAGTGTTGTGCGCGGGGGTGGTTTCACCGCTCCCGCGCATTTCTGACAAGCGAACCTTGAGCCCGCGCTGTGCCAATTGCCAGGACGCTTCGCTTCCGGCCAATCCGCCGCCGATGATGTGAATATCATGTTGCATAGGTGCCAGTTAGGCATTCGGGCGCCAGCGGGCAAATTCTAAGCAAGGATTTCTTTTGGCCAATCGGAAGTTCGCAACTTGGTGCGCGCTTGCCTCGCCGCAGCACTTGCGCCAATCAGGCGCTGGAGGTTCCATGTCAAAACACGCACTTGTTGAAGAACGACCATGGTTGCTGGCCAGTATTGCCGCCGCAATTGCCTATTATGTATTGGCGGACGACCCGTTGCCCGGACTTGGTTTGATTGCTCTGAAGGGTGCAGGTGTCGGGTTTTTGGCGGTCTACGCTTTCCGGCGCCACGATAGCCGCGATGCGCGATTGCTGGTGTTGGTAATGCTGTTGTCGGCACTAGGCGATATGGCAATGGAGCTGGATTACGTAGTTGGCGGTGCGGTGTTTTTCGCCAGTCACATCGGATTGATTGCACTGTTTTTGCGCAATCGCCGCGCAAATATAACGCCCAGCCAGAAGCTGTTCGCAGTCGTACTGTTGTTTTTTACGCCGCTGATTGCGTGGATGCTGGTCGCCCGAGCGGAAAATCCGATGCAGGTGGTAATTTACGCCCTGATCCTCGGCGCGATGGCCGGGCTGGCCTGGACCAGCAGCTTTCCGCGCTACAGAGTGGGTATCGGTGCGGTGCTGTTCGTCATTTCCGACTTGGTGATCTTCGCCAGATTGGGCGGAGTTCTGCCGGAAAGCGTCACCGCATGGCTGATTTGGCCGATCTATTATCTCGGTCAGTTCCTGATTGCGACCGGGGTCATCCAGACTTTGCGTCACGAATTGCGTAAGGAGTAGTGTTCAGCCGCGCCACGCGGCAATTGTGGTGCGGTGGAGTTTACGGCGGTAGCCATCGTACCCGGCGGTAGCCTTATGCAGGACAGAACGATTGTCCCACAGCACCAGCATGTCTGCGTCCCAATGGTGGCGATAGATGAATTCATCCCGGCCTTGCCAGCCGAGCAAATCCACCAGCAAGGAGAACGCCTCGCTCTCGTCCATACCCTCGATGCCGATGATATACCCGGCGCAGCTATACAGTGCTTCCTCGCCGGTTTCAGGGTGGCGCTGCACCAGTGGATGGGTCTGCGTAGCCAAGGCGGCCTCACCCGGCCGGATCGCCATGCTGCGGCCTTTGTCGGTGTCTCCATAGGCGCCCTCCGGTGAATAGGCGTTTCGAGCGCTATGAATTGCAGTCAGCCCGCGAAGCTGGTTCTTGCGCGCTTCTGGCAAGGCAGCGAAAGCGGCGATCTGGTTGGCAAACAGCGTATCGCCGCCGACTGGCGGTATCTCAATCGACAACAGACAGGTTCCAGCCGGAGGCTCTGCCAAAAAGCTCCAGTCGCTATGCCAATTATCGGCGAAAAGCGGTGTCTTCTCATCTGCTTCACGCAGGATAGCGGCGATATTTTTTCGGCCTGGAATTGGATCGAAAAACGGGTCTTCGCCGAAACCGCCCAATGCAATGGTGAAACGTTCGAGCGAATCGTCGTCCATCGTTTGATCGGGAAAGGCAATCACTCGATGTTTTAGCCACGCGCCGCGTATCGCCGTAACATCTTCGAAAGTGAGCGGGGCACCTAGATCAACGCCCCGCACCAAAGCTCCGCAGGCCGAGCCCGAAGGTTCGACCAGCAGGGTCAACCCTCTGGCTCACCGTCAAGATCACCGTCAAGATCGGGGTACCGGTCTATCGTTATTGGCGGAGTGGTTTCCTGCGCATCACGGCCGATCATCTCTTCCACGATCGCTTCTTCCGCCTCGTTTTCGGGTTCTTCCTGCTCGTCCAGCCGGACCGCACCGACAATTGTTTCCTTCTTGGCAACGTCGAACAATTTCACGCCCGCACTATTGCGGCCGATTACCCGCATGGTGTCGAGGCCGATGCGGATCAGTTTTGCCTGATCGGTAACCAGCATCAATTGATCCGCCCTGGTCGCGGTAAAGCTGGCTACCACTGGTCCATTGCGTTCGATATTGTCGATGTTGGTGATGCCCATGCCGCCGCGGCCCGCGCGGCGATATTCGTAGGCAGAGGACATTTTTCCGTAGCCATTGGCGCAGACGGTCAGGATGAATTGCTCCGCTGCGGCCATTTCAGCATGCGCAGGCGATAATTCTGGTGCGTCGTCGTCAGCCTTCCACGGTGCGACGCGCAGATAGGCGTCACGTTCGTCCGGCGTGGCCGAACCTCCGTGTAGAATTGACAGGGAGACGACTTCATCACCCTTTTCCTTGAACTTCATGCCCCGGACCCCGGTCGAAGTGCGGCTGACAAATTCGCGCACGTCTTCACCGTTAAAACGGATTGCCTTGCCCATTCGGGTTGCCAGCAGCACATCATCGCCAGCTTCCAGCAATGCAACGCCGATCAACTTGTCCACGCTGGCATCGTCAAACCGCATGGCGAATTTGCCATTGCTCGGGATATTGGTGAAACTGTCCATGTTGTTACGACGGACATTGCCCTGTGCGGTGGCGAACACCACAGTCAGCGCGCCCCAGCTTTCTTCATCTTCCGGCAGCGGCAGAACCGTGCGAATGGTTTCGCCTTCTTCCAGCGAGGGTAGTAGATTGACGATCGGACGACCGCGTGTGGTCGGTCCGCCTTCCGGCAGCTTCCACACTTTCATGCGGTAGACCTTGCCAGCAGTGGAGAAGAACAGCACCGGATTATGCGTGCTGGTGACGAACATTTCGCTCACCGCATCCTCGTCCTTGGTGGCCATGCCCGCACGGCCCTTGCCGCCGCGATGCTGTGCCCGAAAAGTGGATAGCGGGGTGCGTTTTATATAGCCGTCGAGCGTTACCGTGACGACCATCTCGTCCCGAGCGATCAGATCTTCATCATCAAGACCATCCCACGCCGGTGCGATTTCGGCGACCCGCGGGGTTGCGAAATTGTCGCGAATTTCCTGCAGTTCTTCCCGCATGATCTGATAGAGTTTGACGCGGTCGGCGAGGATTTCGAGATAGCCAGCAATCGCGTCGGCCAGCACTTTCAGTTCACCGCCAATCTCGTCCCGTCCCAGCGCCGTTAACCGGTGCAAACGAAGTTCGAGAATCGCCCTGACCTGCCGCTCGGATAGCCGGTAGGTGCCGCCCGTTTGATCGGCGTCTGGTTCAATCGCTTCGATCAGCTGGATATATTGTGCAATATCGCCAATGGGCCATTCTTTGGCGGTCAGCTTGGCGCGCGCTTCAACCGGGTTGGGCGAGCTGCGGATCATCGCGACCACTTCATCCAGGTTTGATACGGCAACGACCAGGCCAAGTAAGATATGCGCCCGGTCCCGCGCTTTGTTCAACTCGAACTTGGTCCGTCGGGTTATCACTTCTTCGCGGAAGGTGATGAAAGCTTGAATAAAGTCCCGCAGCATCAGCACTTCTGGCCGGCCGCCGCGGATGGCAAGCATATTTGCCGGGAAACTGGACTGGGCCGGGGTGTGCCGCCAGATCTGGTTGAGCACCACTTCGGCAGTCGCATCACGCTTCAGGTCGATCACTACGCGAACGCCCATCCTACTGGATTCGTCGCGGATGTCCGACACACCTTCGATCCGCTTGTCCTTCGCAGCATCCGCCAGCTTTTCAACCAGCCCGGACTTGCCCACCTGATAGGGGATTGAGGTCAGGACAATCGATTCGCGGTCACCGCGCTTGGTTTCGATTTCGTGGCGGCAACGCTGCAATATTGAACCATTGCCGGTCGTGTAGGCCGCCCGCGCACCGGCATTGCCAAGGATCAGCGGAGCGGTCGGAAAATCGGGGCCCGGAATGATTTCGAACAATTCTTCCGAGGTGATCCCGGGATTGTCCATATATGCGAAGCAGCCGTCGATTACCTCGCCCAGATTGTGCGGCGGGATATTGGTCGCCATCCCAACAGCAATGCCGCCGGCGCCATTAACGAGCAGATTTGGGAAACGGGCTGGCAAGACAGTCGGTTCCGACCGCGAACCGTCATAATTCTCTACGAAATCGACAGTATCCTTGTCGAGATCGTCCAGCAAACTGTTCGCGACCTTAGACAAGCGTGCTTCAGTATACCGCATCGAAGCCGGCATGTCGGGATCCATGGATCCGAAATTGCCCTGACCATCGACCAGCGGAACGCGCATTGACCAATGCTGTGTCATCCGCACAAGCGCCATGTAAATCGCGCTGTCGCCATGCGGGTGATAGTTGCCCATGACGTCGCCGACGATCTTGGCGCTCTTGCGGTATGCCCGCCCGGCAACAAAGCCGCCCTCGTTACTGGCGAACAAAATCCGCCGATGAACCGGTTTCAACCCATCGCGCACATCGGGCAAGGCGCGGCTGACGATCACGCTCATCGCGTAATCGAGATAGCTGGTCTTCATTTCGTCGAC
>JBBKWK010000067.1:0-12315 GCA_037968915.1 Pontixanthobacter sp. | reverse complement strand
CAGCGCCTCGTCGGCGTCGGGGTCATAGGCCTTGACCCGTTCCACAAGTTCATACTGACGCAGCATAGTAAAACAGGTGTGCGGTTTGCAGTTGCGAAGAGCAAGCGGAAAGCTAATTCAGCCAGCTCTTCGAACTATCAGCCTTTTGGCATCACCAATTTATCGACCGTGCCCTGCGTTACCGCATGATAGGTCGGGCGGGTCTTGGTATAGATCCGTTTCGCGATGGGCTGACCCCAGTCGCCCTGCTCCATCAACGCTTCGAACAACGGCGCCACGAATTTGCGGCGGCCCACTGTGCCCAGGAACCGCTCGGCCGCCGGAACTGCTGGTTCATAACGATTTTCCAACGCCAGTTCGAGCCACAGGAACAGCACTTCATTGTTGCCCGTTTTCGACAGGCCGAGGTCCTTGTCTAGCGCAGCCAGCTGGGCATCGCTCAGATCGCGTGGCAGCTTGGTCAGCAAACGCTGGCGTTCCGCTGCAGTCCACTTTGCCCACGCCGCCGGATCGACTTTGCTACTCTTCGCATAACCTGCCGCTGCCGCATCTACCTCGGCAAAGGCCGCCGGATCGGGCCGCACCGCGTTGCTCGGCAGGCCGGGCTGATAGACCCATTCATCGAGCATCAATTTCTCTTCCAGCGCGGCATCGCCCTTAATCAGATTTGCGCGCATATCGGCAAGGAACATTGCCGATGTCGCCGGCTCGAATGCATGCTGGTCGAACCAGCTTTCCAGCCACGCATCGAATTTCTCGCGTCCAACTATTGTCTCGACCGTCCGCAGGAACACTGAACCCTTGTCATAGACGATGCCGGTCGCGCCGCCATCGGGAATAGCCTCTGCAGCCTTCAGATGTAGCGAGGTAATCGGCGCATCCATTCCGTTTTCCGCCAGCGCTTCTTCCATATCGGCAAAGCTCAGCGCCGCTTCTTGCCGCGCCCGTTTGAGCCCGTACAATTCTTCGATAATTCGGTTCTCGAAATAGCTGGTGGTGCCTTCATTCAGCCAGCCATCCGCCCAATTGGCGTTGGTCACCAGATTACCGGACCAGCTGTGCGCCAATTCGTGCGCGACCAGACCGGTCAGGCTTTTGTCACCCGCGATGAAGGTCGGCGTCAGAAACGTCATAACCGGGTTTTCCATGCCGCCATAAGGGAAGCTGGGCGGCAGCACGATCATGTCATAGCGGCCCCAGCGATAGGGACCGTAAAGCTTCTCTGCTGCGTCGATCATCTTTTCCGTATCGGCCAGTTCGGCCGCAGCGCGTTCCAGCATGACCGGCTCCGTCCATACACCGGACCTGGTGCCGAGTTTCTGGAACACGATATCGCCTGCAGCGATCGCAATCAGATAGGGCGCGACCGGTTTGTCCATCTTGAAGGTAAAGGCACGCTTGCCATCGCCAACAGCTTCCGGCTGACCCACGACCAGGCCGGACATCACCACTGTCAGCGGCTCTGGCGCGACGATCCGCGCTTCCCATGTCTGGCGGATGCCGGGGCTGTCCTGCGTTGGAATCCATGTCCGGTTCAACGTCGGTTGGCCTTGGCTGAGCAGGTAGGGATGCTTCCCGCCAGCCGTTTGCTGCGGCGCAAGCCATTGTAGCGCTTCTGGATTTATCGCGGAATAGATTACTGTAATCTGCCGCGTATCGCCCATCGCCACCGTAACCGGGGCGCCCTTGCCTTCTTCAACTTCGCCAATTGTGAAAGGCAGCGATGCGCCATGTTCATTGGTGATGTCAGAGATTTCCAGCCCATTGCTGTCGAGGATCACGGTGTCCGCGCCGTCAACCGCCTGAATGTCCAATCTGGCGCTGCCTGCAACCGATTGCGCGTCAAAATCGAGCGTCAAATTTAGCGCAACATGAGTCACCCGCGCCACCTCTGGCTGGGCAAAGGTGAACGGGTCCTTCGCGTCATCTGTGGTCAGGATCGGAGAGATCATCGGCGCCCCGGCACCCTCCGGCGCGCTCACAGGCGCCGAGCAGGCACCCAGCGCTGCAACGCTGAGGATCAGGGAAAGGCTGGCGAAAAGACGCATGAGTAACTCCGGAAACTGGAAATATCAGCCGTCACTGCGGTCTGCCAGCGGCGATTGCAAATGAAAATCACGAGGGAGGCAGTCAAACAGCGTGACGTTCAGGGTTACACAAGTGACACATCCAACATCGGGTGTCCGGGTAGTATTCTTGATTGAAAACAGCCTATTGCGGACCAATGTGTCACACGGACACCAATCCGGCACTCGCAAAACTGCGCTCGCATCATCTTGAGGTCCGCGTGGTACATTCAACCATGTCAAAGAGCAAAGGCCGGGATAGCGATTTGGCACGCTGTAGGAAAATGGATACGCCTGGGTCATACTTGTCGTTAAATGCGACTTGGCCGATCACTACCCCTCACTCAGCCCCCGCAGCCTCGGCTTCCACCGGCCCAGCAGTCATTGGGGTCTCTGGCAGATCGACCGGCACCCCTCCTTCTGGTGCGGTCGTGAATTCTGCGATGGGTGCTGGCGCATCCACTTCGTCAGCAACAGGAAGTTCGCCGACCGGATCGTAGAACCAGTAGAACAGAATTGCGAACAGCAGGACGATGATAATGATCCAGAACCAATTGCCTCGTTCCGGAGGATTTTCTCGAAAATCGGTCATGGTACTTCCAGTTCAGCTATCGCGCCGCTTCCACGGCAAAGGCCAAACCTGCGCCAAGGCGGCGCGCCATGTGATCCGTAAAGTTCCTTAATTGCCGCTTCAGCTCCACACCGCTTCGGGCGGCAAACTCATCAGGATGGCGTCGATATTGCCGCCGGTTTTCAGGCCGAACAGCGTGCCGCGGTCATACACCAGGTTGAATTCGGCATAGCGCCCGCGCCATTCCAATTGCTTGCGCTTGTCGGCATCGGTGAAGTCCATATCCATCCGGCGGCGAACCAGTTTGGGGTAAATGCCGAGGAAGGTTTCACCGACGTCTTTTGCGAAAGCGAAATTGCGTTCGAATGCGCCGTCTTCCGCCACTTCCATATGATCGTAGAAAATCCCGCCAACCCCGCGGTGACACTGGCGGTGGGGAATGTAGAAATAGTCATCCGCCCATCTCTTGAACCGGTCGTAATAAGTTGGGTTATGCAGCGCGCAGGTGGCGCGAAAAGCGGCATGAAAATCGGCCGTGTCTTCGTCATAGGGCAGCGGCGGATTGAGGTCTGCTCCGCCCCCGAACCAGGCCTTGCCCGTGGTCAGGAACCGCGTGTTCATATGCACTGCGGGAACATGCGGGTTAGCCATGTGCGCAACCAGACTGATGCCGGTGGCGGAAAAACCGGGATTGTCCGCATCGGCGCCATTGATCGAGGCGGCAAATTCGGGCGCAAAATTCCCTCGGACGGTGGATACGTTGACGCCGACTTTCTCGAATACTTTGCCCTTCATCAAGCCCTGCACCCCGCCGCCGGGATCGTGACCCGGATCTGGATTGCCTGCTTCTTCGCGGCTCCACGGAGTGTATTCAAAGCAGGCGTCGCTACCCGCCTCCCGTTCGATCGCCTCGAATTCCTGGCAGATCCGAGTTCGCAGATTCTCGAACCAGTCCTTCGCGCGGCCGGTGTAGTCGGCAGTGTAGTCACCAGTGTGGTCGGCGGAGTTCGGAGTCGTTTCGGTCATGGCAAACAGGCTTGCCATCCTGCGGGCGCTGCGGCAAGTGGGAGCGATGGTTCCCCTTTCGTTCGCAAATCAGGAGTTTTTCCTTACAGAAGGCCGCGCGCTGTTCTGGCCGCAGGAAAATGCGCTGCTGGTAGCCGATCTTCATTTGGAAAAGGCGAGCTTCTATGCCCGGCATGGCCAGATGTTGCCTCCCTATGACAGCCGCGAAACTTTGGAGCGGCTCGCGCTCGCGATTCGCGAAACCGGTGCGCGGCGGGTGTTCACCTTGGGGGACAATTTTCACGATTCCGGCGGCGCGGCCCGGCTGGAGCCGCATGCGGCGGGAATGTTGGCGGCGCTGACCCGGGCAACCGACTGGGTGTGGATCACCGGAAACCACGATGCGCCGATTGGCGAGGGGAAAACCGAGAATTTGGCGGGCGGCACTCTGGCAGAGGAGCTGGAGGTTGCCGGGATGATCCTGCGCCATCAGGCACAGCCGGGCGAAACCCGGCCCGAATTTTCCGGTCATTACCACCCGCGACTACAGATCACCGTCCGGCAACGCCGCATCCGCAGGCCCTGCGCCGTGGTCAGCCGCGATGCAGCGGGCTCTGGCCGGATGATTCTGCCCGCATTCGGAGCATTGACCGGCGGGATGAATGCCGCCGATCCGGCGATCCTCAGCGCAATGCAGCCTGCCAGTACGATCCATGCTATGTTGCCCGCAGGCGGCAAGCTGGTAAAATTCGCGTTATGGCAGGCAGAGAACCTAACACACCCCTAGCAAGTTCGCGCATTCCGCACTAAGTAGCCCCCAGCATAAGCAGACTAACACCAACCACCTGCAGTAATCTCAAGGAGACCAACCCATAGCTCGTCCACCCCGGCGCACAAATAGCCCGCCCACCAAAAGCGGCCCGCGCTACGACAACATGATTCAATCGGACAAAGTCCGCGTGATTGACGAAACCGGCGAAAACGTCGGTGTCATGTACACCAAGGAAGCGATCGAAGCGGCTGGCCTGTTAGGCCTGAATTTGGTCGAAGTATCGCCCAACGCCGATCCACCGGTGTGCAAATATCTCGACGTCGGTAAACACCGCTTCGAAGCGCAGAAAAAAGCCAATGCCGCGCGCAAGACGCAAAAGACGCAGGACATCAAAGAAGTCAAAATGCGTCCAAACATCGACACGCACGATTATGACGTGAAGATGCGCAATGTGACCAAATTCATCGACCACGGTGACAAGGTAAAGGTCACCCTGCGTTTCCGTGGCCGCGAAATGGCGCATCAGGAACTGGGCATGAATTTGCTCAAGCGGGTGCAGGATGACACGGCAGAGATTGCCAAGATCGAAGCCTATCCGCGACTTGAAGGCCGCCAGATGTTGATGGTGCTGTCACCAAAATAATACGTCATACCAGCATTAGAATAACGGAGGGCGCGCTGAAAGGTGCGCCCTTTTCAATTGCATCGACCTTGATTTTGAACGGATATTTTGCTTCAAGTGTCTTGTCGGGCCGCAAGGGTCGTTCATCGAAAGACTGCGAATTGCCAGCCAGATATCATGCCAAGGGCATGATACGCCAAACATCTGATCGCGGAGTTTGATTGGTGCAAAGGTTGCAATGCATCCCGGAACATTTCCCGCGATCATGGATTTTTAAATTGAGTTAGGGGCCTGTAGAGTTCTCATGAAGAAAAATATCATCAAGGCGATCGGCCTCTCCGTATTACTATCCACGGCTTCCACTGCCGCCGCCCAGTCTCCGGCTGGGGCTACCGCCAACGGCACTTTGGAGAAGGTATCCAGGTCCGGATTAACCGATCAGCGGTTTGATAAATTCACCCCCAAAGCCGCCCGCGTCAGGACCCAGATCGACTACACGATCTGGGACGAAGCGCTGAAATACTTTGTCTTCCGGATGGGAAAATCCATCCGTGAATCGTCGCCGCGACCGGATCCAGTTACCGGTACACGGCGCGTGTACGGGCATGATTCCCGCTACCGGATGGAAGGCAACCGTGTCACATTCTCCTATCTTGAACCCGAAATTATCGCATCGCTAAGCGAATACCGGCAGGATCTGGAGCGGACTGCTGACCTTGTCGATATTTCCACTTTGGGGAAAAACGAGCAGCTGGCCTATTGGATCAATCTGCATAATGTGGCGGTGATCGAACAGATTGCCCTAGCCTATCCTGTATCGCAGCCAGCCAGCTTGAAGATCGGCGATAGCGGGCAGCCACTGGACGAAGCGCCCTTCCTCACGGTGGCCGGTGTAAAGATGAGCCCCAAGGACATCCGAACCAAGATTGTCTATCAAAACTGGTCCGATCCCAAAGTCATGTACGGCTTTTTCCGGGGTGAAATTGGCGGCCCGTCGATTCAGAACGAAGCCTACAAAGCACGCAGTGTGAGCGAATTGCTCGATCAATCGGGCAAGGATTTTGTCAATTCGCTGCGGGGCACGCAAAAGTCTGGTGATACTTTGGAGGTTTCAGAAATCTACGAAGAAGCGCGGCCTTATTTTTTCCCGCAATGGCCCATTGATCTGAAGACTCATTTGCGCACTCTTGCCGAAACTGAGGTCAATTCGATCATCGACCAGACAAATTCGGTCCGCGCGAATATCTACGAGCGGGACGTTGCTGATCTGGCCAAAGGTGAGCGCGACCCCAATTATGGTTATGTCGTTGTCAATGACCAGCCCCACGGTACCCGCGTACCCAGCGCGATCGCCAGATTGCTGAAAGAGCGCGCACAGAAGGTCACCAAGCTGATCCGGCGCGATGATCTGGTCGGGATGGTCACGGTTATTCCGTTTGACGACCCGTCAAATCCCAAACTTCCCGACGAAGTAGAATAACCCGCGAACGTGGCGCCGCGCCCCAGGCGCAGCTTTGTTGATGGAAATAAAAAGCCGGCCTGATCTGCGTCAGGCCGGCTTTTTATATGTTGGTTTGGCGAAGCTTAGAAGTTGAAGCTGGCTCGCAGGTAATAATGGCCGCCGTTAAACCCGAACGGTGCGGACCGCCGCGAATATTTGAACACGCCGGGGCTGTCGACGATCAGACTGCCGGTGCTGTCGTACAATTGCCCGCCGCGCGCCTGACCGATCAGGTTCAGATCAGGATAGGTGTCGAACAGATTGTTCGCCCCCACCGCAAGCTTCAGACCCATGTCGAACGTGTAATCGAGCTGGACATCGGTCAGCCACTTGGACGAGAACGTCTGGGTGTCCGTGGCCGCGCCGGTGCAGCCGCCTTCACAGACAGTATATTCGCCATACTGGCTTAGCTGGACGTTGAAGCCCCAATTGGTGTTTTTCCAATTGGCCCCGAGATTGAAACGTGTCTTTGGCTGCCATTCCTCGATGATCGAGACATCCTGAGCAGTCACCAGATCGATCCCGGCGAGCAGGCCCGGCGCGGGCAATTCGGTTACCCCGGTCTTGTTATAGTTGAACGAGCTGGTCAGCTTCACATCGCCACCCATCACGCTGCCTGGCACTTTGTAGGATGCCACCACATCGACGCCGTTGGTCTTGGTATCGACCCCGTTGATGAAGAACTGACCCTGTGTCGCCCCAGCCGCGTCGAACACTGCCTGGTTTGCCGGAATTGGATTGATCGCGCCGGAAATCATAATCCGGTCGTCGATTTCGATATGGTAATAATCGGCAGTAATCACAAAGCCGTCTGCCGGTTCCAGGATCACGCCGCCGCCGTAACTGACGGAGGTTTCTTCCTGCAGTTCCGGAATGCCTAGACCGCGTGCCAGCTGGCTGTCATTACGGAATGTGCCGCGTTCCTGCGCCACAGTCATCCCGCCAACAGTTACAAACTGCGTGCTGGTTGCGTTGAAATAGAGCTGCTGCATTGATGGTGCGCGGAAACCGGTGGTGAAGGAGCCGCGCAGTTTGATGCCGTCTGTCACGGTGAACAAACCGGCGAGTTTACCGGTGAAGGAGCTGCCGAAGCCTTCGTAATTTTCGTACCGACCAGCCGCTTGCAGATTGACCCGGTCGCCCAGATCAGCGGTTAATTCCAGATAGGCTGAGAAACTGTCCCGGCTTTCATCCACTGCATTGGCGGGGCTGAAGCCCGGGAACACCTGCGAACCAGCACCGCCAGCAGTCGGTCCGAACAGCGGCGGAGTGTTGATGGTGTCGGTATTGATGAAACCACCATTGATGTAGGACGCTTCTTCGCCCTGAATCAGCTGATAGTTTTCATTGCGGTAACCGACGCCGAACGCCGCGCTGTAATCACCCATCAGATAGACGGCGTCGATATTGCCGCTCCATTCGGACAATTTGAGCGTGCCAGCATCAAACACGGTTGGCGAGGATGGTCCAAGCGAAGCGTTATTGGTGTTGGCGATCTGGAAATTATAGCGGTTGTCGCCGTAATTTACGCTCGTATCGACGTTGAAATTGTCGTTGACGTCCCATTTGACGCCGAAGGCCAAGGACTTGTCTTCGATCTTGGGACGGATCAGCGGCAAAAAGCCGTCGGGATATAGCGCCAGCAAGGTGTTACCGCCCTGATTGGCGCGGCGATAGAAGCCGGCGGATTCGTTGCGCCGGGTGCTCCAGCCGCCGAAAGCATAGGCCTCAGCAGTATCACCCAGCGGCATACCAGCATTCACGAACACGCTGTGGCCTTCGGATTCGGAATCGCCGATCCGGAAATTCTGCCGGTTAAACGCGATTTCGCGCGCCTGAGTGGATGCACTGGCCCGAGTTTGTCCGCTCACGGTCGAGCAGATATATTGGCACTGCGCTGACAGACCGGCACGGTTGGTTGCCTCGTGATTGGTGTATTCATAGGTCAGATTGATGAACCCATCGACGCCGAAGCCGAAACCCTTGTTTAGGCTGGTTTGATAGGTGAGCCCGTCGCTCTCGTAATTCTGGCCGATCGAGGCGGACACGCTGCCTGCTTCCGGATCGTCGCGCAGTTCGAAATTGATCACTCCGGCAATTGCGTCCGAGCCATATAGCGCCGAAGCGCCATCACGCAGCACATCGACCTGTTTCAGGGCGCTGCCGGGAATGGCATTGATATCCGTGCCCGCCGTACCGCGGCCAACAGAAGTGTTCACGTGAACCAACGCCGATTTGTGACGGCGCTTGCCATTTACCAGGACCAATGTCTGATCCGGGCCAAGGCCGCGCAAAGTTGCTGGCAGCAGCGAGTCAGTACCATCCGAAACGGATGAGCTGGAGAAGTTGAACGAAGGAACCAGCTCTTGCAAAATCCGGCCGGTTTCGGTTGCACCAGTAGCTTCGATTGCGGCCGCATCAACGGAATCGATCGCAACCGGGGAATCGGTGATCGTGCGCGGCTTGCCGCGGCTGCCGATAACTACGATGCCTTCATTTTGCGCGGCGGCTGGCTGCGCATTGCCAGCGCTCTGCGCCATGGCTGTGCCGGATCCCAGCATCAACGCAAGTGTCGAAATTCCGCCTAATGCATATCGCTTCGTAAATAATGTCATTTGCCCACTCCCTTAGGTCCGGTGCGGATATGCAACTGGATTGGGTTCTTGGCAATCAAATTCAAAACTTGGCGCCCTGACGCAAATATGTTGCTATCCGTATGAATATATTGATAAATTATTCCCGATAAATAATCAAGACGACCATTTGCGATTCTTAAGCGTGACAATTTTGTTACTTGTTAAGCGTCCTAATTAACTGAAATTGCCGCCGGGTGGGGTGATAAGGATATTTTCTGACTTACTCCCTCGCTTTAGCTCCCTTTCCGGTTGCCCCGAACTTCAGAGACGCTAGGCTCGCGGCGGTCAGGGGAGAAACTTAGTATATGTCCGCGCAACGCATCGGCTTTATCGTCGGTATACTGGCCTTTGCCCTCACCATTATCTTGCCCGCCCCCGCCGGAATGCCGCGCGAAGCGTGGTTGGTCGCCGGGCTGGTGGTGTGGATGGCGGCGTGGTGGATGACCGAGGCCGTCCCGCTAACCGCAACCGCGCTGCTGCCCTTTCTGGTCCTGCCGTTCGCGGGCGTGCTGGATGCAGCGGATACCGCCAGCGCCTATTACGCACCGATCCTTTTCCTGATCTTGGGCGGAGCTTTCATTGCGCTGGCAATCGAACGGACTGGCCTGCACCGGCGGTTGAGCCTGGCGATACTGAAAACTGTCGGCGCAACAGGCGGGCAGGCACGCTTGCTGCTCGCTTTCATGATTTCAGCCGCGCTGCTGTCGATGTTGATTTCCAACACCTCGACCGCATTGATCATGATGCCGATGGCGCTGGCGGTGCTTGCGGGCGGCGGTCTTGATCCAGAGGATCAGGAAGGTCTTGCCGGTGCACTACCGATGGGAATTGCCTTTGCGGCATCGATCGGCGGACTAGGCACTATCGTCGGATCACCCACCAATGGAATTGCGGTGGCCCTGCTCAATTCGATGATCGGTTTGAAAATTAGCTTTGCCCAGTGGACTGCATTCGGCCTGCCAATCGTCATTCTGGGTGTGCCGCTTGCGGCGATGATTATCGCGCGGGTGCAGAAAGTTTCCGCGCATCCATTTGATGTAGTTGCCGCGCGCGCCGCAATTGACACCCATTCAGACTGGACCACCCCTGAAAAGCGGTTGGTGCCGGTTATTGCGGTTACATTCCTGCTGTGGATGCTGGCGCCGTTGCTCAAGGATTTGCTCCCCGCCGGATCGCTGACTGACGGGACAATCGCTGTCGCCGCAGGCCTGGCGCTGTTCGTCCTGCCGGACGGAACCGGCCGTCCGCTGCTGAACTGGAAGGAAGCGGACCGCGCGCCTTGGGGTGTGATCATGATGTTCGGCGGCGGATTGGCCCTGGCGGCAGGCATGGGCGCATCGGGGCTGGCAGAGTGGCTGGGCGGTGCTTTGCTGCCTTTGAGCACGGTGCCGCTGATCCTGGTTGCACTGGCGCTGGTGGGTATGGTCGTGCTAATCACCGAATTTGCCAGCAATGTCGCCACTGCCAGCGCAATCATACCGGTGGTTGCCAGCCTGACCGTGGCGATGGGCGTGGACCCTGTCCTGCTCGCCATGCCTGCCGCGCTCGCAGCCAGTTGGGGCTTTATGCTGCCTGCGGGCACCGGCCCCAATGCAATTGCCTGGTCAACCGGTCGGATCAAATTGCCACGTATGGTCGGCGCGGGGTTTTTGCTCGATCTGGTCGGTATCGTGCTGATCGTTGCGGTAGTTTGGGCAATCGTGTGGATATTCGGCGCATTGGCCGCTTGATAGAGATCGTTTCACTTGTTACTATTCGCGCGTCTTTGGTATCCGGTGAAGATGCGTTCCTGAGGAGGTTAGGAACCCTGGTCACCGATAACCCGATAGCTCCTGCCTTCCTAGGAGCGTTTGAATAGGAAGTACGCGTCCATGACTGATGCAACCGATGCCGTCACCACGCCCACCCCGCGCCGCAAACCCAAGCCGGAAATTACCACCATCGCTGGCCGCCCACTGAAGCCATCTACCCTGATGATGGGCCACGGTTATGACCCGGCCCTGTCCGAAGGTTCGCTTAAAGCGCCGATTTTCCTGACTAGCACCTTCGCTTTCGAGAACGCAGCGGCGGGCAAACGCCATTTCGAAGGCATCACTGGCAAGCGCCCCGGCGGCGCGGAAGGCCTCGTATATTCGCGCTTCAATGGTCCTAATCAGGAAATCCTCGAAGACCGCCTGAGTATCTGGGACGGGGCGGAAGATGCGCTGTCATTCTCTAGCGGGATGACCGCGATAACGGTGATGATGCTGGCCTATTGCAATGCCGGTGATGTGATCGTGCATTCCGGCCCGCTGTATGCCGCGACCGAGGGTTTTGTGGCCAAGGTGCTGTCGAAATTCGGCATCACCTATGTCGATTTCCATGCTGGCGCGACCCGCGAAGAAATTGAATCGGTGCTGGAAAAGGCCAAGGCCCAAGCAGACAGTCAGGGCGGCAAAGTGGCGATGGTCTATCTGGAAAGCCCGGCCAATCCCACCAATGCGCTGGTCGATGTCGAGGCGGTTAAGGCGGCGCGTGATGCGGTGCTCGATGCAGACGTGACCCCGATCGCGATCGACAACACATTCCTGGGTCCGTTGTGGCAACGCCCACTGGACCAAGGTGCGGATATCGTGGTCTATTCGCTGACCAAATATGTTGGCGGTCATTCCGATCTGGTGGCGGGCAGTATCGCGGGGGCCAAGCACTGGATGGACCCGGTGCGCGCGCTGCGCAACACGATGGGCGGCATTTGCGATCCCAACACCGCGTGGATGCTTCTCCGCTCGCTCGAAACCGTGGAACTGCGGATGCAGCGTGCGGGCGAAAACGCGGCCAAGGTTTGCGCCTTCCTCCGCGATCATCCTAAGGTCGAGGGCCTCGGCTATCTCGGCTTCATCAGCGATCCGCGTCAACAGGACATCTATAATCGCCATTGCAGCGGCGCAGGCAGCACGTTCTCGCTGTTTATCAAGGGCGGCGAGGCAGAGGCCTTCCGCTTCCTCGACAGCATGACCATTGCCAAGCTGGCGGTTAGCCTGGGCGGCACCGAAACGCTCGCCAGCCTGCCCGCAGCGATGACCCACCTGTCTGTACCCGATGAACGCAAGGCCGCGCTGGGCATCACCGACAATCTGGTGCGTATCTCCATCGGCATCGAAGA
>JBBKWK010000066.1:0-3094 GCA_037968915.1 Pontixanthobacter sp. | reverse complement strand
TGCATCAAGCGGTGGATGACCCGGCAATCCGGTTGATTGAATTGCGCGCTGCCGATGGGGGCACATTTTGCGCGGGCGCAGATATCAAGGAATTGCTCGCCAATAGCCATGACCGGCATTGGCGCGAGGTCAATCAGGCGGAAATAAACCGCGCGCAACATTCTTTGGCCCGGATCACCTTGCCGACTATCGCCTTTGTCGAAGGCGATTGCATCGGTGGCGGGTGCGGCCTGGCAATGGCGTGCGATTTGCGGGTTGCCACAAGCAATGCACGCTTTGGCATTACGCCCGCCAAGTTGGGGCTTGTCTATCCCCTCCATGATGTAAAACTGCTGATCGATCTGGTTGGGCCGGGGCAGGCAAAACGGATGCTATTTACCGGCGCTTTGATCGATGCGGATGAAGCACTGCGCATTGGACTGGTGGAGATAATTTCCGACAGTCCAGCCGCTGTCGCCGAGGCAATTCTTGCGGCATCGCCTCACTCGATTCACGAGCTCAAGAAATTCGTTCGGGCGGTCCTCAATGGACAATCCGAGGATGATGCGCACTCGCTCGGAGTGTTTGAAGCGGCGTTCTCTCATGCAGATTTCCTTGAGGGCGCGACGGCATTCATCGAGAAGCGCAGACCGGAGTTTGGCAAGTGAGCAGTTTGAAAGGGATGACCTTTTTGCTCGATGGCTGACACGGCCACTTTCGTAGATCTCAAAGAAAAAAACACTGCGCCGGTCTCGACCAACAGTTCAGTCCAGGTCCGTTCCCCGATCCATTCCAAATCCGTTGGCCAGTGGCAGCGGTATGGGGAACGCGGCACGGATGTTGGCCGCAAACTCCGCGAATACCTCGAATTTTGATTGGGCAGATTGCTAGCGGAGTTTTGGAGTTTTGACAGGAAGTGGTGCCCGAGGGTGGATTTGAACCACCGACACCACGATTTTCAATCGTGTGCTCTACCCCTGAGCTACTCGGGCGCTGTTTCAGCACTGGCCGATTGATGGGCCGAAACGCTGTGGGAATGGGGGCCTATGGCGAAGGCCAATGCGCTTGGCAAGGGCTAACCGGTCGCTCTCCGGCGAAATTCAACTGATGCAAATCTAATCCTGATCTTCCCAACCTTCGCGGGCAATCTCTTCCGGATCTGCGCGCCTACCCGGTACTGCATATCCATCGCCGAACCACCTGGACAAATCGCGGTCACGGCAGCGGCTGGAGCAGAACGGATGAAACTCGTCGCTGCGAGCTTTCTTGCAGATCGGGCAGGCCTTGATTCTAGTCATATTCCCACCGCCTGCGCGAACCCGCCTTCGAGTGCAAGACCTGGCTCAACCTTGATCCGGATTTCGCGGCCCGTTCGGCGGGCAAGTTCAGCTCGCCAGTCGGGCTTGATCTTTGCGGAAATCGCCGGGTGAATGGTCAGAAGCAGCGCACCGGGTTCTTCAACATGCTCGGCTTGCCGCAGCAGGTGGCGCGCGATCAGGCCGGTGCGCGAATGGCTGCCACGATGCAACAGTGATTTGTGCGAGAGACGGCTGACCAATTGGACAAAGCCGAACCCGTTCATCGAAGTTCGCTCATGCGGCCAGTCTGCCAGCGCTGCGGCCAATGCTTCGTCCACGTCGCGCCGGTCCGGTTTGGTCTGCAGGGTCGGAAAATCGATCCCGATCGAGCCGCCCAGATCGAACCGCCTCAAGGTTTGCGCGATGGGCCCGATTGCCGCCAGTGCAAGCTCCCTTGGCGGCAGGGTGCCGTCGATATCAACAGTGACCATCGCCGGAGTTGGACTAAAGATCAGTGAACCGCCGGAAAAGGCGATCTCACGGGACAAAGCATCGGCGAGCAAATCGGACCAGCCGGAGACTGGAAAACGCCGGACAGAAGTGATTTCATGACCTTCTGCGGCCAATGTCTGCGCGAGTGTCGGAATAATCGGCGCAAGCTGGCTTGGCCGCCCCTGAGCGCGCTTCAAGCGGCCACGCTCACCAATTGCCGGACGGGTTACTTCAATGCGGAGAGAAGCGCCTTCGCTCGCCGATTTAGGCAGGCGGTCGACCAGCACTTCCTGACCATTGGCGAATTTCGCCGTGCCGCGCGCGCTCCCGGCATTGCGTGATATCAGGACGGCGTCCTCGACATGGCCTGCCAAAAGCTCGTCCGGCCAGTGGATGCGCGAAGCAATGATTTCGTCATCGGCGGCGCAGATCGCGCGGATTTCGCCGATTCCTTCTTCGAGATACCATTTAGCCAACGGGAAATCCCGCTGCTTTGAGTAGTGCCCGTGTTTCGAACAAGGGCAAGCCGACAACGCCGGAATGGCTGCCCTGTATCCAGCTGATCAACCCCTCAGCCGCGCCCTGAATGGCGTAGCCACCTGCTTTGCCATGCCATTCACCACCGGATAGATAGGCGCGGATTTCTTCGTCAGACAGCACTTTGAATTTCACGGTTGTTTCGGACAACCGTTCGCGCAGTGTGCCGTCGGGTGAGCGCAGGGCGATGGCCGACATGACCCGGTGACGGCGGCCGGACAATAGTTCCAGACATTTGCGGGCTGTGGCCTCATCCTCGGCCTTGGGCAGTATCCGGCGGCCAAGGGCAACTACTGTGTCGCCAGCCAGTACATGGCCCAGATCAAACCCGTTGGCGCTCGGCAAAGCAGCGGCAGCTTTCTCCCGCGCCATGCGCTTCGCATAGTCGCGCGGAATTTCTGCTTTATGCGGAGTCTCGTCGATATCTGCAGGCGCAATGCAGGCGGGTTCGATCCCCAGCCGCGCAATCAGTTCATGCCGCCGCGGACTTGCCGATGCTAATATGAGAGAAGGCGCGGTCAATCCCGCTGGCCTTATTGCGGCCCGGGGCCACCCCGGCCGGGCATAAAGCGGTAGGTAATCCGAGCCTTGGTAAGATCATAGGGGGTCAATTCGCACAAAACTTCGTCACCCACGAGCACGCGGATGCGGTTCTTGCGCATTTTACCAGCGGTATGGCCGAGCACTTCATGGCCATTTTCGAGCTCCACCCGGAACATCGCGTTTGGCAGCAATTCCACTACCTTGCCGCGCATTTCGAGGAGTTCTTCTTTCGCCATAAATGTTCA
>JBBKWK010000065.1:0-7614 GCA_037968915.1 Pontixanthobacter sp. | reverse complement strand
TTATATTTTTACATTAGCTTTCTCGACGCGCTGCTTGCGGCTTATAAGTCTGATAGCCGCGCAAAAATGCATAGGCCTTCGTTCGCCAGCCCAGCTTCCTTGCGCGCTGTGTCCCACGCCCGTTTGATTGTGTTGTAAGGTTTCCGGGTTTTGGGATTGGGCAGCAGGTAAGGACAGCCATCAAATTTGGGCAGACGTTGAATGCGGCCAAGTAATGGGCGCTGAAATACGGCGCACCCACCATCTGGCTTAGAAAAATTCCCCGAAGACCGCTTTTGAACGTTTTCATGCAGTCACCGCCTGGAAATAACGCATCCCGGCTATGCTAGCCGAGTCTGGAACCTGAAAGGGGAAATGACGCTGTTTTTTCGATCGCTAGCCTAAAGTGGAATGCTAGGAATAAGTTTAAGAAGAGCGACTGGTCTTTCGAGAGCCCGCTCATCATGTTATGCTTAGGGTAAAGCAGGGAGGCTTACATGACTGACCATGAAAAACTGCGGTGTGACATTGCTAAGGTTCGCGATTCCATCCGGATCGAATGGCAGGAAGTTGAGGGCAAGGATCTCAGCCAGAGTGAACGCCACGACCTTATGAGCCAGATGAAATTTTGTTCGAATGAACTTAGCCTACTCCTACAAAAATTCGAGGACGTGGAAAAATTGGGGCTCCATAATCCCTAAAGGACCACGCAGAGAGAATCGCCTAATTGCGCCTGCTGGGCGCGCGATGTTGATCGCCAAGAATGCCACCCTTTTTGGCGGATCCCTGTTCTTTCCGCCGTGCATTCGGCACCGATTCCCCCCGCGCTGGCGACTGGGCCTTGGCACAACCCGCCTTTCCGCATGTCTGACGCAACGTGTCCAGTTGCCGTTGCCTTTATCCGATCACTCGCAGGCTTTACCATAACCATCCCTGTCTAGGTGCTTGCCGCATCCCGGTGGCCACGGTAGCCTTCTGAACAAACAGCCCTATTGAACGAAGATGACTAGGATGCTGGCCTCAGACTTCTGATTTCACGGCAGCTTCTGCCGCTTCGAAGCCAATTTTGGTATGGCGGCCATCACAGTATGGCTTGGTCGTCGAGGCACCACAGCGACAGAGAAAGACACGTGTTTTTCCGGTCAAATCGTAAAGATTACTGTCTCCGTCACGGAGATCAACTTGGCTCAAATCCCCGGTCAAGAGATAGGGTCCATTCTTTGTCGCTACGAGTTCGATAGCCATGCTAACCTCCTTTTGGTTGCGATTTACATAGCATTTGTACTGAAGCGTTGCAGCCCCCAGAGCATTTGGGAAGAGATCGCCCCGCGCCCTCACGCCAATGAGCAAAATGATCGCGCAAATAACCAATGGCAATGGGCACCGGAACTTCTGCTTCCAGCTGATTCATGCGGCTGAGTGGCATCTCAAGCTCCAGACTAATTTGGAATGGCCCTGTTGTTGACGGGAACAGAAATACTTAGCTATCCGCAGAGATCAGCAAGCTACATGGCAGGTGGCGAATCAAATCGGCACCGGTAGAGCCAATCAGCCAGCGGGCAATAAAGCCCTTGGTCGTGTGGCCCAGAATTGCGAGGTCAGCATTAATTTCATTGGCATGGGCGGCGATTTCAATTGCCGGGATGCCCTCCCGAATGAACGTGTTCACACTCAAGCCCCGTTTGCCAAGGTCATTTGCAGCGCTTGTCAGTGCTTCTTGGACTTGCTCACGCCCTACCGCAAAGAGTTCGGGTGGCGCATCCATCTGAAGTAGCGCGGCAGTGCCAGTGGCTGCGCAAACACCGAGAAGGTGCAATTCGGCTTTGCAAAGAAGTGCAAGCTCGGCCGCCTGACTCAATGCAGCATCGGTTTCCGGTGAACCTTCATAGGCCAGCAAAATCCGCTTAAACATGATCTCTCTCCTTTGAGCCATACGTCTGGTCGATGCGCATGGGTCTGGATACTGCAGGGTCCGAGTGACCGGGATGGAAGCCTAAACCCAGGTGACGTGACGAGTTGGGATCTAAACCTTCTGCAGTTGTTTTTCTTTAAGGTCAGCGATCGCTTGGTTTGCTAAACTCTCTTCGTCTGCGAGCCCTGCTTCTTTCTCCGCGCTAATTGGGTTACTGCCTCCCATGCCCTCGCTTTGGGCCCTTAGCCGAGCTTCAACGTCCGCCTTCCAATATTGCAGAATGTCGATTTTCTGCTGCCTGCTTAAGTTATTGTCGCTCACGACATCAGCAGGGGTTTGGTAAGTCTCGCGCGGGTGGCCGGACTCGCGTCTATTGGGCGTGTTGCTTGGTTCTCCAGCGATATTCTTTCGTCCCTTGGAATTTGCGAGCATTAGTTTTCTCCTTTGGCTGCTATTTAGCCAGCAAAGGCCCTCAAGGTATTCCAACAAGATCAACGTGGTTTTATCTGGTCATTGAAAGTAGGCGGTCATTAAAAGTAGGGAACGCCCCAATATCCGTAGACGTGGCCAGCGTATGCTCGATCCCACGTGGGCTCCCGACCAACCGGGTAATTAGGGCTGTTTTTCAGAGTGTCTTCTTCAGCGGAAACCACGTAGCCGCCCAAATCAGTGTCATAATCCAGCGCATCCCATGGAACGGGCCTAAATTCCTCTCCCATTCCGAGAAAGCCGCCGAAACTCAGAACTACATACTCGACCTGTCCTGATTGCTTGCTCACCATAAAATGATGAACTTTCCCAACTTTCTTTCCATCAGGGCGAAAGACCTTTGTGCCTTCTACCCGGTCAGAGGCGATGAGGTCATTGACTTCATCGCGCACGCGGGAGCGTTGGGCTTTTTCCATCTCCCGAAGGCTAGGACTAACAACGTCATGTTTTTGGCTGTGTGATGTATCAACCATTTCATCCTCCATAATTGGATGATGGCGGATTCTCCGAAATGTCATGGCGATCATTCATTGATCGCAGCAACTTATGCGCCATCAACTCTAGTTGAACTACGCACGAACTAGCCAAAAGTTCCGTCAAATCGGGAACTTCTGGCCTTTAGAAACACGTCCCGACACCAGACTGGCCGATTTCCACCCAGTTTCCGGCATTGGGACAGTCGAGTAGAAAAATAAGGGCGGACAGTGTGCTAACGAACGAATTGTGGCCACACGAGCACGATTCTAAGGCGGCGGCAAGCGCCTTTCTGTAACGTGCCAATGTTAAATCAATCCAAGGTCAAGCCAATTTTCAAGGTCACTTGGAAATGAATAACTGCCCCGTCTTCGATATGACCGCGCGTCTCGACTACTTCAAACCAATTCATGTTCCGCACCGTTTCGTTAGCTTTGGCGATTGCGCCACGAATAGCGTCATCGATGGATTCGTTCGAACTTCCTACGATTTCGAGAACTTTGTAGACGTGATCCGACATGGTTGGCTCCTTCGGAGTTGGCTTGTGCTCACACCGTCATAGCACAATAACCGCCTCAAGTCCGCTTCCGGCCAAAGTTCGAATTTGAAGCCTTCAAATGCGAGCGTCTGTTTTCCACCCACTTTCGGACATTCAGCCAGCTTGGTGCATTCACCAAAAGCAGACTGTCCGCTAAACCCATGCTTGAGATGAAAGCGGTCAGTCCGCTAACGACCCAATTTACGACATTCCTGGCAGCAAGTTCGTTTCCCGGAAGTCGCCATTCAATCGGGCAGAGCTTAAGGCCTGGAACTGGGCCGATTGCGGACTGTCCGGTTGTAGCGAATAGAGCGCCACAATCTGCCTCTCCATTCTCGGCCGGGACGTTTATTGAATAGGACGAGACAGCGCTGTGAGAGGACGCCGCACAAATCCGTCGTATTAAACAAATGCGTTGCGTTGCCGCCTTCAAGTTAGATCGCATCTGCCGGAACTTCCTGTAGCGTTGCAGTCCCCAATATGTCGCCCGCGGGAGCATCGTGCAAGACATCCTGCGCGTCCGCGTGGTCCCGCGTGACAGTCAGGCATATCGCGAAAAGCCTGTTGGCCGAGCTGGCGTAAACGCGCCGAAAAGCTTCTCCATCGCCATTAGCGACTGACACCAAGTCCCGCGAAATCGCCTCGTTCCCAGAAGGCTGCTTGGCAGTCCGGTCGGGTGGAGACTGCTTCTCCGGCACGCCAGTCCACTATTGAACTTTTGAATTGAAAGAACGGACTTCATAGTCCATCCTATTCCCACACTTCCCAGGCCTGAAACAAAATTCTTTTCGCTCGAGTGCATCCATAAGCCGTAATTGTTCGTTAACTAATATTACAGCGTTTGATGCTTCTGGCGTCCCCAGCGCAAACGCACAGAACATTCGGGGACTACTGAGGATGAACCACATGAAATTGACTAGTGCACTTATCGCCTCCGCTCTGCTTCTTGCCCCCACGGCAAGCGTTTATGCAGCCCATACCGGCGGAGCGACTTTCACCGCGATGCTCGATGGCGCAAGCGAAGTTCCAGGCCCTGGCGATCCCGATGGTTTCGGCAGCGCAACTGTGAGCGTGAATCCCGGTCAGGAACGCGTTTGCTATTCAATCAGCGTCAGCGATATCGCACCCGCAGCAGCGGCCCATATCCACGAAGCTAATGCAGGAATGAGTGGCCCAGTGGTGGTAGCACTGTCGCCACCCACCGGCGGAAGCAGCCAAGGCTGCGCCACGGTGAGCCGCGAACTTGCAAAGGAAATCATTAAAAACCCGAGCGAATACTACGTAAACGTTCACAATGGCGAGTATCCCAGCGGCGCGGTGCGTGGCCAGCTTGGCCGCTAAACCAAGCTTTAATCCGATCGATTGAAGGCGAAGGCGGGCTGATAGTCCGTCTTCGCTTTTGCATTCCGAATATGGCGGGATTGCGCGGCGGCTGCAGCCTCGAGAAAGAAGCGATATGGCGTCTGGCACCGGCAGGGAAGCGAAGGTCGTAGGCCCGTTCGCCTCCGTTATAGCGCTGGCGTGTGCTAGTGCGGTCCAAGCGCAAACTACCGCAGAAACCAGTCCCGACCCGCTCTCGACCATTATTGTGCGCGGTGACCCGACCAAAATCGAGATTCGCCCGGATGAGATTTTCACCGAGGAAGACATTTCTTTCTACGGTTTCAACAGTGTTGGCGAGGTGGTTGACGAGGTCACATCACGAGTCGGCCGCTCACCAGACGATGTCATATTTCTGGTCAATGGGCAGCGGGTCAGCGGCCTGAGCGACGTCGCAGATTTCCCGGCAGAAGCGATCGAACGGATCGAGCTGTTTCCACAAGGCGCCGCTACCGAAGTCGGCGGAGTGGGCAACCAACGGGTCGTGAACGTCAGGCTCAAGCCAGCCACGACTATTTATCTTGCAAACACGAAACTGGCCGCCGCAACCGATGGCGGTTTTGCGCGGTATGACGGCGAGCTTAGCTTCACACAAATCCAGGGGCGACGTCGCCTTAATCTGGCACTGCAACTGCGCGGCAATGACGCACTGCTGGAGAGCGAGCGTGATATCACGCAAGTCAGCACAGCTGCATCGGACTTGGGAGATTTCCGAACTCTTTTGCCGAAGAATAACGAGATATTGCTGCGCGGGAACTTCTCCGATGCCATCTCGCCAAACCTCAACGCATTGGTCGGCACGCGTTTTCTCCAGAGAGGGACTGACTCGCTCCTCGGTATCGATGCGGATGGCGGGCCGCTGACGCAAAACAGTCAGTTGACGAGCCTCAACACCAATGCCGTCGTCACCGGTCAATTTAGCGAATGGTTGGTCACGGCGAACGCTTCTTACGGCATCACAAGACGGCGCACGCTGACAGATGGTGTTGGTGCCGCGCCCGTCACTGCTCTGCAACAGCGCCCGATTACGGCAGTTTTGCAACGGATTGCCGGCGACCTGAGCGTGACCCGGCCTGTTATGCAACTGCTTGCAGGGCCGTTGACGGTCACCTCCCGCGGGCGCTTTTCGCGCGACTCTGTTGACGCTGGCGGAACCAGTTTCTCCCAAGCCTTGCATCAGTTCGGTGGCGGGATCACCATTCCGCTAACGAGCAACGATCGTGGCCCGATTAAAGGTATTGGCGCGATCGATCTGGGCATCGATGCCTCGCTCAGCGATTACAGCGGGATCGAAAGCTTCTCGAATTCCATTTTCACGATGAACTGGCGCCCGGCAGATTGGCTGCGGGTATCCGGATCGCTTTCAACCGGTCAAACGCCGCCCAGCGCAGAGCTGCTTTCGGCGCCGCTAATTACAACCCCTGGCACGCGCTATTTCGATCCTCTGTTGAATGAAACGATTGATGTCATTTCCATAATGGGCGGAAATCCTGACCTGCTGACACAGGATGATGAGAATCGGCGCATCGCCATCGAGATCAGGCCCCGAATGTCTCGATTGTCAGCCTTTACCGTGGAATACACCTCCATCCGCAATCGCGACATCATCACCGCAGCGCCGCCTGCAAACACGCTATTGCTCGACGCTTTCCCCGAACGCTTTGGCCGCGATGCAACCGGCCGCCTCATTGGCGTCGATTTCCGCCCGCTCAACTTCGCCCGAAAAAGCGAAGAGAAGCTGCGCTATGCATTTGAACTATCCTTCGAGCGCGGGGCAAACGAAGACCTTGCGAGCCTTGAGGCCGACGTGGATCAGCCAAGGCGGATCGTCATTCCGAAGCGACTGCAAATCCTTTTCTCACATGCAATCGTGTTGGGAAACGAGATCGTCGTTGCCTCGGAATTCGAGGCCATCGACCTGCTGTCGCCAAGTGCCTTGGGCTTTGGTGGTGGTGGACTTTCGCGTCACGAAATCGATCTGACGGCTCGTTATGGCGAGCAGGGTATCGGGGCAGAACTGAGCGCGCGATATTCAAGCGCTGGCTTTTTCAATGTGATTGACGAAAGCGGAGTAGAAGCGCTTCGATTTTCGGCATTGTCTACCGCAGATATGCGATTTTTCATCGAAGGGAGCAGAATCTCGTCGGAAGAGAATTTTCTCAATGGCATGCGGTTCACGCTCGCAGTCAGAAACATCACGAACAGCCGCCAATCGGTAAGAGACTCCGACGGCTTGACTCCTCTGCTCTATCAGCTTGCCTATCGCGACCCGACCGGCCGATTGGTTGAGGTGTCGTTTCGGAAAAGGTTTTGACACTCCAATGACCGTAGAGATTCTTGGCTTCGCGCCGGTTCTTTCGGGTTGCGAGTTGCGATGGCGCGCTGCTCTGATGAAAACCGACAGTATATCTTGCTAGTCAATCCGCTTCCTCTAGCTGACCTCTCCATAGCACTTTTATCATGTGTGCGTAAATCGAATGCCGACTACTGCCCATGCCCGCCATCGAGGATGAGCCCGTCTTCGTCAGCGTCGCCTCGCCCTCGGTTCGATAGAAGGTTACCCCCATCTCAGGATTGACCATTTCGGATAAAAAGCCTGAGGCGGTTTTAAGCGCACTTTGCGGAGAATTTCGGTGCTGACGGTTTGTTGGCAAGAGCGATTGGCAGGAATATTCCGGAAGTCCGTGTATCCTGCAAACGCTACGAAAAAAACGAAAGTATGGTCGCTTTTGGGATTTCGCCGAAGCATTCTGAATGACAGCGATTGGGGCGCGAAGCCGACGCCAAAGAATCACCGCGCGATGTCAACTATAGTTCTTTCGCTACAAAAAGCGGACTGTCG
>JBBKWK010000064.1:0-9889 GCA_037968915.1 Pontixanthobacter sp. | reverse complement strand
GGGCAGGAGAGCATCCGGGTGCTGCATAATATCGAACTGGATATCCGCTCGGGCGAATTGACCTTTCTGGTTGGGGAATCCGGATCTGGCAAAACCACCCTGATTTCGATCATCGCCGGAATCCTGTGGCCGACCGAAGGGGATGTGCAGGTCTTCGAACAGGATATTTACGACCTGACCGATACGCAGCTGGTCGAATTCCGGCTCGCTAATATCGGTTTTATTTTCCAACAATATAATTTGATCCCGACTATTGATGCCGCCGCCAATGCCGCAGTACCCCTGCTGGCGCGCGGCATGAAACTGGCCGAAGCACGGGAAAAAGCGCGGGATATGCTGGGCAGGCTCAACATTGCCGACCAGGCCGACAAATTGCCCAGCCAGCTTTCAGGCGGACAGCAGCAGCGCGTCGCCATTGCTCGCGCGCTGATCCATGAACCTCGCCTGGTTGTATGCGATGAACCCACCGCCGCGCTGGACGCCCGCTCGGGACGCAGGGTGATGGATCTACTGCGCGAAGTCGCCGTGGCGGAAGGCCGCTCGGTGATAATCGTGACGCATGATAACCGTATTTTCGACCTTGCCGACCGTATTCTCGTGCTTGAGGACGGGCGCATTACTCATGACGGCACCGAGATGCCGCAAGAACGATAGGATAGACCATGGCGCTATTGCCCAACGGGTGGCCAAAGAATGTGAGTTTTTCGCGGCAAATTCTGCCGTTCTTGGCCGCCATTGGCATGCTGCTTGCCATTTACGTGATCGTGACCGGGCAGCCCGACCGATCACTCGATGATCCGGCAGAAAAGCCAGCCCATGCCATCGGCGCATTGGCCAACGCGCCAAGGGTTGCAGGCACTGGCGTGGTCGAACCATCGAGCGAGTTGGTCAATATCGGCACATCGCTGCCCGGTCTGGTGACCAATGTCTTCGTTCGCCCTGGCGAATATGTCAGCAAGGGCCAGCCGCTGTTTACCGTGGATGACCGCGCAATCCGGGCGCGGCTCGACGAAAACAATGCCGCAATCGCGCAAGCTGAGGCAGCGATTGCCGAAGCGTCCAGCGCCAGCCAGACAGCCGGACGGCAATTGGCCCTGTACCGGCAGGTCGAAGATGCCGCCGCCGTGTCGCGTGCTGAAGTCATTCGCGCAGAAGGCGACGCCGCTGCTGCGCGCAGCCGCCTCAGCGTGGCACGCGCCCAATTGACTGCGGCAAAGGCTGCGGCGCGGTCGGTGCAAACCGAATTGGGCCGCTTGACCGTGCGCGCTCCGATTGCCGGCGAAATTCTGGCGGTGAATATCCGCACCGGCGAATTTGTTCAGGCAGGCGGGCAACAGGGCGGAAATGCCGATCCCTATATCGAAATGGGCGAGACCCGCCCGCTCTATGTCAGGGTCGATATAGACGAGGACGAAGCGGTTCGGCTGGACATGGGTGCGGCCGCAATGGTCAGCCCGCGCGGCGCGGCGGAACAGAAAGTGCGCGCAAAATTCGTCCGCGCAGAACCAAAGGTCGTGCCCAAACGATCGCTCACCAATAGCGCCAGCGAGCGGGTCGATGTGCGCGTGGTGCAGGTACTTTATGAATTGCCTGTCACCGACGGAGTGTTCCGCGTCGGGCAACAGATCGACGCATTCATTCCTGCTCGCAAGGCTGCCGCCCGGAGCGCGCCTGCACCCAAGAAGGACGCGGAATAATGAAGTCTACGCGGTTCCTGCGTGCCAGCAGCGCCATGGCCATCATCATGGGGCTCGGCGGCTGTATCGCTGGACCGCCGGCAGAGATTGCCACGCCAACGCCGGCTTTGCCCGCCAGCTTTGACTCCGCCAGTTTCGCATATGCGCCCGGATCACAGATTTCGGCAAGTGTCGCAGCCTTGTTGCCGCAAGGCGACCCAGCCTTTGCCGACCTGTCGGCGCTGGCATTGGCTCAATCGCCTACATTGGCAGAGGCCGCAGCCCGAATCGACCGTGCGCGCGCGGCGGCCTCCCGCGCTGGGGCGGGCAGGATGCCGCTGATCAATGGCACTGCATCGGTAACAGGTTCGCGAACTAATCCTGCACAATTTGGCACGAACTTTCCTTCGACCGTGACTATCGATACCGAGCGGGTCAGTTACGGTGCATCGCTAACCGCTGCATGGGATCCCGATCTGTTCGGCCGATTGCGCGCGCAGGAACGGGCCGCCATTGCGCGGATTGATGCCGCCGGTGCCGATGCCGCCGGGATTCGGCTGGCGCTGCTGGCCGAAGTAGCTGGCGCGGTGATCGACTGGCGTACTCTGGCCGCGCGCGAGGCTGCGCTGGAAGAAGATGTCGTGGCCGCGGAAACGCTGGTCACCTTGGCCGACATCCGCGAACGAGCGGGCATTGCGCCGGGCTTCGACCGGATCCGCGCAGAATCGGCGGCGGAGGCCAGTCGCATCCGAATCGCCGCTTTGCCCGGCGAACGCGCGCGATTGATCGGCCGTCTGGTCACCTTGACCGCCCAGCCAGCGGGGCTGGTTCGCGAGGCATTGCAACAACCCGCGCCCGATCCGGCCCAGCCTGCCGCGCCTGCCTCGGTTCCATCCGACCTGCTGGCCAATCGCCCCGATGTCTTGGCCGCCGCCGCGCGGCTGGCAGCGAGTGACGCTGACCTGTATGCCGTCGCTGCACAGCGCTTCCCCTCGTTTAACCTTTCCGCTGCGTTGGGGTTGCTCGCTTTCGATATTGGCGGCTTGTTTGATAGCGATTCCATCGTTGGCTCGATTGGCGGATCGCTGCTCGCGCCGTTGCTTGATTTCGGACGGATCGCCGCGGAAATTGACGGCGCCGAAGCCGACAAGCGAATTGCTTTTCAGTCCTATCGCGGCGCTGTGTTCACTGCATTGGGCGATGCCGAGGCTGGATACGGCCTGATCGCCGCGGTCGACCGCGCCTTAATCGTGGCCGAGCGGGAGCGCGCCAGTAACGAGCGCGCTGCCAGATTGGCCGATGTCCGTTACCGGGCCGGATTGTCCGATTTTCTCACCGTGCTGGATGCCCGCCGCAGCGCCGATGCGTCGGGCGAGCGGGTGGCAGTGGCGCGCGGTCAGGCTGAACGCGCCCGGATCATTTTATGGCAGGCGCTTGGCGGCGATCGGATCACCGGTAATCCGGAACCTGTGCCCGAACCATTGCCGTAGATCCGCACCGGTCCCGGCTTCATGTTTCGCGCCCATAGCTTGCGGGCCCAAATTCAAGGTCAATTTCCAGCGGCGCAATCACCGGCGTCCACACCCACTTGATTACAGTTGAGACCGGGTTCAGAGCGAGCCCTCCGTCCAATGCCGCAAAAGAGTAACCAGATGTCCAACTTGCCTCCCCTTGATCGCGCCAGTTTGCGGGCCACATACCGGCAAGAGGAGCAGGCCTGCGTCGAGGAGCGAATGCGGCAAGCGGCACCTGCCTCGGCGGTGCATGGGAATGCCGCAAAATTGGCCGGAAAACTGATCCAGGGCGCCCGGGCGCGCAAGGCCAGCGGGCTGGATGCTTTCTTGCAAACCTACGGACTCGCGACCGAAGAAGGCGTGGCGCTGATGTGCCTGGCGGAGGCGCTGTTGCGCGTACCTGACAGTGCCACAGCAGACGCGCTGATCCGCGACAAATTGGGCGGTGTGGAATGGTCGGAGCATCTGGGCGACAGCCCCTCGACCTTCGTCAACGCCGCTACCTTTTCGCTGATGTTGACCGGCGAAGTGCTGGAACGGCCCGAATTGCAGCAACGCGGCATGGGCGCAACGGTGAAGCGGGCTATCGGCCGATTGGGCGAACCTGTAATCCGCACCGCGACCTTGCAAGCCATGCGCATTCTCGGCGGGCAATTCGTATTCGGCCGGACTATCGAAGAAGCGCTCAAACGGGCCAAGCCCGAGCGCGCACGCGGCCTCACTCACAGCTTCGACATGCTGGGTGAAGCGGCGATGAATTTTGCCGATGCCGAACGCTACCGCCTTGCCTATGAAGGCGCCATCCAGCGTCTGGCCCGCGAAGCAAAGGGCGGCATGATCGCGTCGCCCGGCATTTCGGTCAAACTTTCCGCCCTCTATCCGAAATATGATTTCCTGCACGCCGAACAGGCTAAGGCCGCGTTGGTGCCCATGCTAAAGGGGCTGGCGATGCAGGCCCGCGATGCCGACATTCACTTTACGATCGACGCAGAGGAGGCCGAGCGGCTCGAAGTGTCGATGGACATTATCGAGGCGCTGGTCGGTGATGACGAACTGTTCTCCACCTGTTGGGAAGGCTTCGGGCTGGCGGTTCAGGCCTATCAGAAGCGCGCTGTTCCTTTGTGTGACTGGGCGATTAAACTTGCACGGCATCATGGCCGGCGGTTGATGGTGCGTCTGGTCAAGGGCGCCTATTGGGACACCGAAATCAAGCTCACTCATGTGGGCGGTTACAGCGATTTTCCGGTATTCACCCGCAAGCTGTCGACCGACATTTCCTTTCTCGCCTGCGCCGCAAAATTGCTGGCCGCCCGCGATGTGATCTACTCCGCTTTCGCCACCCATAACGCCTATACAGTTGGCGCGATCAAGGCGCTGGTGCAGGAAAATGCGGGCGAAACCCGGTTCGAATTCCAGCGGTTGCATGGCATGGGCGAAGATGTTTACGCCGAACTGGCCGAACTGGAAGGCAGCAGCCGGACCCCGGTGCGGATCTATGCACCGGTTGGCAGTCACAAGGACTTGCTGGCCTATCTCGTCCGGCGATTACTGGAAAACGGGGCCAATTCCTCATTTGTAAATCGGATGGCCGATGCCGAAGTGCCTATTGCTGAACTGACCACCGATCCCGTCGCCGACCTTGCTGACATCGAACCAAAGCGCAATCCATCGATCCCGCTTCCCGGCGATCTGTTCCCCGGACGGGTCAACAGTGCCGGGGTCGATCTGGGTGACCCACTGGTACGCGAACCATTGATGGAGCGCGTGGCAGCGCTGAAAACACGCCAGTGGCATGCAGAACCGACATTCCGTTCGGACGAGGAAGGCGAAGTAGCGCCCATTACCATGCCGCAGGATTTAACCAATGAAATCGGTTCGCGGCGCGATTCCCTGGCCAAAGAAGTGGAGGACGCAATCACCCGTGCCGCCGCAATCCAACCGGGCTGGAACGGGCTTGGCGGCGCAAAACGTGCGCTGCTGCTCGAAGCGGCCGCAGACCTGTTCGAAGCCCACACTGACGAATTCCTGTCCCTGTGTCAGCGGGAAGCGGGCAAGACTTTGGTCGATGGCGTGCTTGAACTTCGCGAAGCGGTGGATTTCCTGCGCTATTATGCCGCTGAGGCCCGGCGGTTGTTTACTGCGCCGCTGATCCTGCCCGGTCCGACAGGGGAGGAAAACCGATTGTCGCTGGCGGGGCGCGGCGTATTTGCCGCCATCAGCCCGTGGAATTTCCCGCTGGCCATTTTCATCGGTCCGGCGGCGGCCGCGCTCGCAGCTGGTAATACGGTGATCGCCAAACCCGCCGAACAGACGCCGCTGATCGCCGCATTGGCGGTCAAGCTGTGCCATCAAGCCGGAATTCCAGAGGAAGTTCTCCAACTGATCCCCGGCGCGGGTGATGTCGGCGCGATGATTACTTCTGACCCGAGACTCGCAGGCGTTGCCTTCACCGGATCGACTGACACTGCGCGGGCGATCAACCGCAGTCTGGCTGCGCGCGAAGGGCCGATTGCCACCTTTATCGCTGAAACCGGCGGCCAGAACGCAATGATCGTCGATTCGTCCGCGCTGCCTGAACAGGTTACCCGCGATGTGGTGGCCAGCGCGTTCCAGAGCGCGGGCCAACGCTGTTCGGCGCTAAGGGTGCTGTATTTGCAGGATGATGTCGCCGATCACATGCTGGAAATGATCCGCGGCGCATTCGAAGCGCTGGACATTGGCGATCCGGAGGAACTGGCGACCGATGTCGGGCCGGTGATCGATCCCGACGCCAAGGCGGCACTGGAACGCCATGTCGCCCGGCGCAAGAAGGCCGGACATGCCGTGTGGCAGCGCAAACTGTCCAAGACATTGTCCAACGGCTGTTTTGTTGCGCCGACCATCATCGAACTCAATTCGATACTCGATCTGAAGCGCGAAAATTTCGGTCCGATCCTGCATGTGATCCGCTTCCGCGCTGATCGTCTGGGACAGGTGGTGGACGATATCAATGCGACCGGTTTCGGCCTGACACTGGGCCTTCACAGCCGGATTGAAGCGACCAGGCGGTTCGTCGAGGCGCATGCCAGAGTTGGCAATTTTTACGTCAATCGCAACCAGATCGGGGCGGTCGTTGAAAGCCAGCCCTTTGGCGGCGAAGGCTTGTCCGGCACCGGACCAAAGGCTGGCGGTCCGCATTATGTCGCCCGTTTTGCAACCGAAAGAGTGGTCTGCATCGACACCACGGCGGCGGGCGGCAACGCCAGTTTGCTTGCCGGGTGAGTGCGGCGCCCGATTTACGGTTCACCAACTGCCATCTGATGGTTATGCAGCGGCCATGACCCGTATTCTTGCTCTTGTTCTATCGCTGGTTTCACTTGGCTGGTCGCTACCTGCCGTTGCTGCTGTCACCATGAGTTTTCACAGCTTCAACGGATCGGTGTTTTTTGGCCGTTATCCGCATACTTTTGTGGTGTTGCAGGGCACGCTGGACAGCACGGGGGAGACTGTAAACGAGAATTTCGGCTTCACCGCCAAGACCGTGTCGACTGCAATCCTGTCCGGTCCGGTCGAACATAAAATTGTCGCCGAACCGCAAAAATATGTCACCAGCACCAACCGTCATTTTTCAGTGAAGTTGACCGATGCGCAATACCGCCAAGCAGTCGCGGAAATGAAGGCATGGCGCGATGCTCCGGGGAAATTTTACTCGCTGGATGATCGCAATTGCATCCATTTCGTCGGCAAGATGGCCCAAATTGCCGGCCTCAAGGTCAACTATCCCAAGAAATTGCTCCGCAAGCCGAAAAACTGGCTCAATTATGTCACCGGCCTGAACCCTCAATTGGGTGCCCGTCCGATCAATTAGACTTACGGGGAAAAAAGCAGGACCGCACTTGCCCGCCGCATGGGCTTGGTCAATCACCTTCGCATGGCGATTCTCAGCGATAAATGGATCCGGGCGCAGGCCAAGGAAAATGGCATGATCGAACCGTTTGTGGAGGCACAGCGGCGCGATGGATGCATTTCCTACGGTCTTAGCTCATTCGGGTATGACGCGCGGGTGGCGCCCGAATTCAAGATTTTTACCAATGTAAACAGCAGTGTGGTTGATCCCAAGCAGTTCGATCCGAACAGCTTTGTCGACCGGGAAACCGATTGCTGCATCATTCCGCCCAACAGTTTCGCATTGGCGCGGACGGTGGAATATTTCCGAATCCCCGAGGATGTGCTGGTCATCTGCCTCGGCAAATCGACCTATGCGCGCTGCGGGATCATCGTGAATGTTACCCCGCTGGAGCCGGGCTGGGAGGGCCATGTAACGCTGGAATTTTCCAACACTACCCCGCTTCCAGCCAAAATCTATGCCAACGAGGGTGCGTGCCAGTTCCTGTTCCTGCAGGGGAATGAACGGCCCGAAGTGACCTATGCGGACCGGGCGGGCAAATATATGGGCCAGCGCGGGGTTACATTGCCTAAATTGTAGAGTTGGCCCGCTCTGCCGGATTGCCAACCGGCCATTCCCCTACGTCTTTGACACATCGCTTCCCAGCGCCCATTCCTGCGGTTGAAACTGGGAGAATTTATAATGAGCAAGGCCGACCGCGAGTTCGATATTATTGTCTATGGTGCAACCGGATATACCGGCCGTTTGGTCGCCGAATATCTGAATGATCACTATGCTGGCCGGAAAGACGCACCCAAATGGGCCATGGCCGGCCGCAGTCAGGAGAAGCTGGAGGAAGTCCGAACGCTGATCGGTGCGCCGGCTAACACACCGCTGATTGTCGCAGACGCTTCCGACCCAGCCAGCCTGACCGCGATGTGCAACCGCACGCGGGTGGTGCTGACTACGGTCGGCCCCTATCTGCTTTACGGCGATGGTCTGGTTGATGCCTGTGTGCGAAGCGGAACCGATTATGCCGATCTTTGCGGTGAGCCGGTGTGGATGCGCGAAATGATTGACGCACATAGCGCCAAGGCAAGCGCCACGGGTGCGCGTATCTGTTTCTCCTCAGGTTTCGATTCGGTGCCATTCGATCTGGGTGTGTTGATGCTGCAGAAAGAAGCGATGAAGCGATTTGGCAAACCTGCCAGCCGCGTAAAAGGCCGGGTGCGCGGTATGCAGGGCGGGCCATCAGGCGGCACCGTTGCCAGCATGAAGGAAACGATGAAGGCGGTCGCTAAAAACCCCAAGATGATCAAAGTGCTGCAAAGCTCGTTTGGCCTGACCCCCGGTTTCGAGGGGCCAAGCCAGCCATCAGGGTTGGTGCCCGAATATGACAAGGAATTGGGCAAATGGGCTGCGCCATTCGTAATGGCGGTGATTAATACTAAGAATGTCCACCGGACCAATTTCCTGCTCGGCCATCCCTATGGCGAAGATTTCAAATATGACGAGATGATGCTCACCAGTGCGGGCGAGATGGGCGAGAAGGCGGCCAAGGCCGTGTCCGAGATGATGAAGAACCCGTTCGGCAACAAACCGCCTGCACCCGGTGAAGGCCCGACCAAGGAACAGCGCGAAAACGGATTCTATGATCTGCTGTTTATCGGCACGACTGCAGATGGTGAGACAATCAATTACGGCGTCAAAGGCAAGTATGACCCGGGCTATGGTTCAACCAGCCGGATGATTGCCGAAACCGCGATTGCCCTCCTCAGCTGCGATGCACCGGGCGGCATCGGCACGCCCGGCTCATTCCTGGGCGAAGCGCTGGTCAAACGGCTTGAGGATAATGCAGAGATTGATTTCGCTGTAGAAGATTGAGCATTGGTGCCGGGCGAGCGTTAAAAGCTCGCCCGTGCGCTGATCCGGAAATTACGGCCCGCCAGCGGCACGAAATCCTTGGTAAAGCTGGCGTGGCGGCGACCTTCGACATCGAAGATATTGTCCACCTGGAATATCAGACTGAGATTGTCAGACCCGCTCAGCGGCTTCCAGCCAATTGATGCGTTGACGTAGGTAAAGCCGTCTGTCGGTGTTTCGAACACGGCGACTTGATCCTGATTGGCTGACCACTGCACTTCGGTCCGAACATCGAACCCGCCGAACTGCGCTTCCAATGCGCCAAGCAGGCTAAGCGGCGGGATGCGCGGCAGGTTGCTGCCATCATCCAGTTTTGCGCGGACATAATCGCCGCGCAGATCTGCCAGAATGTTCAACGGCCCGCTGTTGAACAAGGGGAGAGTAATCTGCCCCTCGACACCGAAATAATTCGCATCGGCTTGCAGATATTCGAAGACCGGTAATCCGTCTTCCTCGTCGCCAGTTTCGGACTGATAGATATAATCGCTGAACCAGCTTTGGAACACAGCCACATTTATGCTCGCGGGCCCGATACTGCCGCGCACGAATGCCTCCGCACCCCAAGCGCCCTCGGTGGTTAGATTTGGATCGCCGACTTCGAACGCCTGCGTTGCGATATGGGCCCCGTTTGAAAGCAGCTCCTCCGCGCTGGGCGCGCGTTCGGCCCGCGAACCGGTTACGCCGAACCTGAGGCCCTGTTCGGTTTCATGCGCCAGACTGATCGCACCAGACACGGTGTCGTAGTCGCGCCATAAACCCAATGTGCGCGCTTCGACGCTGGTGGTTTCGTACCGCCCGGCCACTTCCAGTTGGACCGGGCCGACGCCGATTTCCTGCAAGGCGAAGACAGCCAGCTGAGACGTCAGATTCGGCGCAATATAGGCTTCATCCCCCGCTGCAGCGAAATCGCG
>JBBKWK010000063.1:0-5382 GCA_037968915.1 Pontixanthobacter sp. | reverse complement strand
ACTTCATGCGCCAGCAGATCACGGTCGCGATCTTCCATCGGGCGGGTGCCGGGGATCAGCCCCGCCTCCTCAGGAAATGCCGCCAGCAACCATTGAGAGAAAGCGTGGATCGTATCGATCCTGAGCCCGCCGCCCGGACTGTCCAATACGCTGGCGAATAGAGTCCGTGCGTTCGACAATGTTGCATCGTCAAACGCCGCGCCAATGGCTTTGAGGTCCGCCGCCAGAGCCGCGCTGTCCATTCGCACCCAGCTCGCCAGAACTTCATTTACGCGGGTCGACATTTCCGCCGCGCCTGCCTTGGTGAAGGTCAGGCATAATATCTGCGAAGGATCGACATCGTGCCGAAGCAAAAGACGCAAGACCCGCGCAGACAGAACCTGCGTCTTTCCCGTTCCGGCAGAGGCGGAAAGCCACACGCTGTCTGCCGGATCAACTGCGCGCGCCTGATTGCCTTCTAGTGCGTGGACAAGCTTTTTACCATTCATGCCTCTCGCCCCATCCATTCGTCGAGCCGCATCAACTGGTCGAAAGTATTATAAGTCACCGCGTCCGGATTGAGCCGCGCTGTGAATGGCGAATCGCCCAATATCCATGTGTCGAGCGCATCGTGCAGAAAATCCTCCGCCTTGGGCAGAAATTCCACCGCATCCAGCTCACTGCGATTGCTGTCGATCTTTACCGGGCTGGAAATATAGCCAAAGCCAGTGTCGCTCTTGTCGCTTTTGGCCAACGACCAATATTCGAATTTCTGCGCTTCACCCTGCAGGCCGGGAAAACCGCCGCGTTCTGCCATCAGCCCAATGGTACCCAATTGCAGTGCATAGCCTGCCATGACCTGCTTGCCAGTAGGTGGACCGCCAGTCTTGTAATCGACAATCGCAATCCCGCCGCCTTCCAACGTGTCTATCCGGTCCGCTTTGCCGAAAATGGTGACGCCCTTCACCTCCAGCTCGCCCCATTGTTCGATCAGTGCGGGCTTGCGTCCTTCGAAGGCTGTCACTGTGCCCTCCACCCATTCGAGCGCTTTCATCAGACGCGGGCGCCATAATGCTCGCATAAGCGGATGGGCATTCATTTGCTGCAACACTTCGGTGGCGACATCCTGCATCGGGCGGCCCGATTCGTGCCATTTCTGCAGGATTTCATGCGCCGCAATGCCGCGCCAAGCGGGTGAAGGTTCCGCATCCAGCGCGTCCAGTTCGGACAGGCCCATGATACTGCTGGCATAGAATTGATACGGGTCCGACCGCAGGCGGTCGAGCGCAGTTACGCTAATCCGGACGCGGCGCTGCGCCGCATTTGGGCGTGGCTCTGGGCGCGCATATAGATTTGGTGGTTCGTCATAATCCAGCGCCTGGGCCAATTCGTTGGCATAAGTAAGTTGGTGTTTAGGCAGGAGATCATTGCCCAGAAGCGCCTGCACCCGCAGCAAGAAACGCGAAGGGATGACGGGGCCGCCACTATCGCGGCGAGCGCGGCTGAGCACCACCTCTGGCGCACCCAATGCTCCGGCCAAATCGTGCGCAGACAGTCCAATCCGGAAATCTGCCCCGGGTACACCGAGTGCGCGCAAAACCGGTGCAGCCAACATAGGATCTGTGGCGGGGCTGGCAGGCCAGCTTCCTTCGTTCAATCCCGCACAAATTACCAGATCGGCGCGGCTCATCCGCGATTCGAGCAGGCCGTAAATCGACACGCGTGGATGCCCGCCATAGGGAGGTCTGACCGCGATCTGCTCCATCACGTCGCGCAGCACAATGTGCAGCTCGCGCAGTTCGATGCCGGTACCCACTTCGCGTGTATGCAGCCGTAAATCTTCAACCATGGCGGCCAAGGCGCGGCCATCTTCGCGGGACCAGATTGCATCGCCGCACAGGCTTTCCGCCGCCACCGATAGCTGATCCAGCAACTGCACCATCGGCTGTTCGTCGTGATTTATCAGCAGCGGCGCTAGTACCGCGTCCACCACTTGCCACCATTCCTGTACTTGTGCTTTTTCAGCGATCAATCCCAATGGCGCGAGCCCCGGTGCCGGACGCGGGCCGCGCAAGGCAAGCTCCATCTTTCGGGTGTTCTTCAGCCACTCGGGCCGCCCGTCCTCAATTCGGACTAGCGGATGCTGCAACAATGCCATCATCGGCACCGGTGGGACATTTTCCGACGTTACTTCGGCGAGTAATAGAAACAATCTTCCTGCAGGTGTGTCGCTGAGCGGACGACCCGCAGAATCGTCAGCCGTGATGTTCCAGCGGCGCAAATGCTGGACAATCCGCCGCGCCAACCCGCGATCGGGGGTAATCACGTTCACCCGCTTGGTCGGGTGCTCGATCGCCTCGCGGACCAGCAGGGCAATCGCCTGCGCTTCCTCTTCAGGATTGGCGCTTTCCATCAAATTGACACCGGCCAAACGGCGTTTGTCCGGCTCCAGTCCGGCCCAGCTTTTGCTCGCTTCTGGCGGCAGGAATAGCGACGAAATTGCCTGTGTCCGTTCGGGCGGCGCCGCCGTCATACCCTTCCGGTGCCACTGCTGCACCTCGCCGCGTGCTATGCCCATGCGATTAAGCAGCAGCTTTAGATGATATTGCGGATGGGTCACGGCATCCCCCTGCGCAAACGGCGGATCGCCGGGTTTCTCAGCCGCTCCTGCAGTACCCAATTCAGACCAGACCGTATCATCCATCGCCAGATCGAGATCGGGCAAAATCACCGCGCCGTGCGGCAGTTCGGACATCACCCGCAGCAGTCTGGCAAGCGCAGGTGCGGCGCTGGTGATGCCGGCGGCGACTATTGGTGTCGAGGGCGGCTGTGCCTTCCAACGTTCCGCAGCAAAGTCGAACAACCGGTTCCGGCGCGTCGCCGCGTCCACTTCCCCTGCGGCATTCAATTCGGCAAGCCAACCCGCTTGCACTCTGGCAAATGTGCGCAAACTGCGTTGCCAATGCCCTGACAGATCACCGAGCAAATTCAGTACGCCTTCTTGCAGCAAAGCTTCCGGCCCAATGTCTTCAACCAGCAGCCGGTCCATTGCGGAGGCAATTTCCTGCGCGATGCGCAGTAAAGAGCTTCCGCTCGGGCCCGCCATATCTGTATCCGGAGCTAATTCCTCACGCAGCAGCGCAGCTAGCCTAAGCCAACGACGGGTTGGATCGACACTTCTGGAAATATCGGCGGCGCCCAGCGGATCAAGCAAGCTACCCAGTGTTTCGTCCAAGTCGAGTTCGCCGACCACGGCTATCCGCGGCATTAGCATTCCACTGTGTCCAGCAGCGCCGAAATGGCGGATGAAGGCCTCTCCAACCGTCCGCATGGCGCGAGCGCTCGGCAGTAGTAACGTAAGGCGAGCAAGCCCGAGTTCGTCATCAGCGTAACGCGGCACCAACCCTGCCACCAACGCATCGGCAAATCCGCGATGAGCCGCTATCGAATAGACTGTGGGGCCATCAACCACGCTGGAGTGCGTCTTCGGTCGGCTTGATCGATTGCGGTGTGCCTACTTCAAACCAATGTCCGGTAAAGGCGGTGCCGTAAAGTCGCCCTTCCTCAATGGCGCGTTCCCACAGAATATTGGTCGAAAATTTACCTTCTGGCGCTTCACGTAACAGCCGGTGAGATACCAATTGAATCCCGGTGTAGATAAAGGGTGCGATGCGGCCGGACCGGCGACGGGTTATCCGGCCGACCGGGTCCATATGAAAATCGCCTTTACCCCGAAAGTTCAGCGCTCTGGCATGCGGAACCATCAGTAGCAGCGCGTCCATTATCTCCGGGTTCCACCGGTTCGACAAATCATGAAAGGCATCGCGCGGGCCGTCCAACCAAATATTGTCGGCGTTCAGACAGAAAAACGGATCGGGCAACATACTTTGCGCACGCACCATGCCGCCACCGGTTTCAAGCAGCATATCACGCTCGTCCGAGATCTTGATTTCAGGATTTTTACGATCCCTCAGATGTGCTTCAAGTGCATCGGCCAGATAATGAACATTCACTACGGCCTTGGTCAGGCCGGCCTCGACCATGCGGTCCAGCGCGTGATCGATCAGCGCCTTTCCAGCGACCCGCACGAGCGGCTTAGGCTGGGAGGCGGTCAGCGGCCTCATCCGATTGCCCATGCCCGCAGCCATTACCATGGCTGTATCCGCAGCGAGATCAATCATGTGATATCACCGCCGAGATTGTCACGGATTTGGCGTGGCATATTGGCGTCGAACCATGATGCTACCGGAGCCAGCGCGGGATGCCGTAAATCCCGTTCCAATGCTTCCCACACGCGGGGAATGTAGGAAAGGTAACGCGGCTTGCCGTCTCGCTTCCAAAGACGCGCGAATATCCCGATAATCTTGGCATTTCGCTGCGCACCGAGACGCGAATAATCCGCCAGAAAATCATCTCCCGCACCCGTCTCAGCTAGATAATGGTCGAGCATCCTTCGCTCCAGATCGTGCGAAACATCGCGCCGCGCATCCTGCAAAAGCGACACCAGATCATAGGCTGGATGGCCCACCAACGCGTCCTGAAAATCGATCAAACCCTGCTCGCCCTGCCCTGCCTCATCCGGGCCGAGCAACATGATGTTCTCTGCATGATAATCGCGCAGAACGGTTACAGGGGGGCGTTTGCTTGCAAGCATCGGTGCCAGCGCAGCGTCCCATGCTTGCTGATAGCTGACTGCATCGGCATCGATTTGCATGGCCGGACAATACCAATCGGTTAGAAGTCCCGCTTCGCGTGCATAAACGCCCATATCATAGGGCGCGAAGGGGCCAGCCGGCTTCGAATGAAGCTGAGCCAAAGCATCCACCGCGCAGGTGTAGGCCCCGGTTTCACCTTGCGGATTGGCATCAAGCCAATCGCGCATCCGATCATCCCCGAAATCTTCAATCAGCACCCAGCCCAAGTTTGCGTTTTCGGCATAGATTTCCGGCGCGCGCATTGCATTGTCGGCCAGCCAATGTGCTACATGGAGAAACGGTAGCGGGTCTTCCTCTGGCGGCGGCGCAAACATCAGCATCGCCTGGCGGCCTGCTTCAACAATGCGGAAATAGCGGCGGAAGGAGGCGTCACCCGGGATTGGATCGATAACGGCGTCAGCCCAGCCTGCATCCTTCAAAAAACCATCAATACCTTCAGGCAGAATTTCACTCATGGCATCCGTCCTAGCCAATCAGCGCCGCCGCGGGCAATCGCAATCCGGCCTTCATCCGCAACTTCCAGCGTAATTGTCAGACAGGCTGGTTCCTGTTCGAAACCGCCCGCATTTTTAGGCCATTCCGCGAGCAATACCGACCCGTTGCGGTAATCATCAAGACCAATCTCCTCGATTTCTTCAGGCCGCTTAAGCCGGTAGAAATCGGCATGGATCACCCGCATCCGCAAGGC